>NZ_JAUBSD010000085.1:0-34482 GCF_036704575.1 Microcoleus sp. K5-D4 | reverse complement strand
GCCTATCTTTTTTTACCACAAGTTGGCTCAATCCTTACTAGCTATGGGTTTTGGGTGGGTTGTCACCCCCCCAGGTATTTATCTGTCTGTAGAGCGCATTAATGGCTCAATGCGAATTCGGGCAATTTCGGCTCAGATGAACCATCGGGCACTACCTTAACCTGACCGTTTTCATCCACATCAACGATCGCCTTTTGGCCATCTTTCAGCTTCCCAGACAGCATTTCCTCAGCTAGTACATCTTCCAACAACCGCATGATTGCGCGGCGCAAAGGTCGAGCACCGTAGCTGGGATTGTAGCCTTCTGTAACTAACAAGTCCTTGAACCGTTCTGTCACCGACAAAGTAATACCCTGTTCGGTTAAGCGGCTGAAGACTTGCTGCAACATAATGTCCGCAATCTGCTTCACTTCTTCTCTGTTCAACTGGCGGAAGACGATAATCTCATCCAAGCGGTTGATAAATTCGGGACGGAAAAACTGTTTCAGTTCTTCGTTTACCAGGCTGCGAACGCGGTTGTACTGACCGTCTGCGGCACTTTCAGCAAACTCGAAACCGAGACCGCCGCCGCCTTTTTCAATCACTCGCGAACCGATGTTTGAGGTCATGATCAGCAGTGTATTCTTAAAGTCTACTGTCCGACCTTTAGCATCCGTCAAGCGGCCGTCTTCCAAGATTTGCAGCATCATGTTGAAGACATCCGGGTGAGCTTTTTCGATTTCGTCGAACAAGATGACCGTGTAAGGACGGCGCCGGACTGCTTCTGTTAGTTGGCCGCCTTCGTCGTAGCCGACGTAACCGGGAGGCGAACCGATGAGTTTGGAAACCGTGTGGCGTTCCATGAATTCGGACATATCTAACCGAATCATGGCTTCTTCGGAACCGAAGAAATAAGTGGCCAATGCTTTTGTAAGTTCCGTTTTGCCGACGCCTGTGGGGCCGGAAAAGATGAAACTGGCGATCGGGCGATTGGGATTTTTCAAGCCTACCCGCGCGCGACGGATAGCCCTAGAAACTGCGCTGACAGCTTCTTCTTGACCGATCAAGCGCTGGTGCAAAGTATCTTCCATGTGCAGCAGCAATTCCGATTCGGATTCTGTCAGCTTGCTGACCGGTACTCCCGTCCAATTAGCCACGATGTGGGCGATGTCTTCTTCGGTGACGATGGGAGAAGTTTTGAGCTGACTTTTATTGATCGTAGCTTCTGCGATTTCGGCTTCAATTTCTAATTCACGATCGCGCAATTTTCCAGCTTTGTCGAAGTCTTGCTCGCGTACTGCTGCATCTTTTTCTTTTGTTACTGCCGGCAGTTGCTTTTTGAGCTCTTTAACTTCAGGCGGGGTTTGTGAATTCATCACGCGGACGCGGGAACCTGCTTCGTCAATTAAGTCGATCGCCTTGTCTGGCAAAAACCGATCGTTAATGTATCTGTCTGACAGTGTAGCCGCTGCTTCTAAAGCTGCGTCGGAAATTGTCAGTCTGTGATGCTGTTCGTAAGCCGATCGCAACCCGTACAATATTTCTATTGTTTCAGCCACGCTCGGTTCGCCGACTTTGATCGGTTGGAAGCGGCGTTCTAAGGCAGCGTCGCGCTCGATGTGCTTGCGATATTCGTCCAAGGTAGTGGCGCCGACACACTGCAATTCGCCTCTAGCAAGGGCGGGTTTGAGCATATTGGAGGCGTCCATGCTGCCTTGAATTGCGCCTGCACCGACTAAGGTGTGAATTTCATCGATGACCAGAATGATGTTGCCGGCAGCGCGAATTTCGGCCATGATTTTCGTTAGCCGTTCTTCAAATTCGCCTCGGAACTTTGTACCAGCAATCAGCGAACCCATATCGAGGCTGATTACTTGTTTGTCTTCTAAAATTTCCGGGACGTTTCTATTAACAATCCGCTGGGCTAAGCCTTCGGCGAGGGCTGTTTTGCCGACCCCTGGTTCGCCTACTAATACTGGATTGTTCTTCGTGCGGCGGCCGAGCACTTGGATCACGCGCTCGATTTCATTTTCGCGGCCCACTACGGGGTCGAGTTTACCTGCTGCGGCTAACTTGGTCAGGTTTGTGCCAAATTCTTCTAAAGTCGGGATTTTGCGATCGCCGCTATCTCCCCTACCTCCGGGTACTGCCGCGACTTCTCCCACGGCACGAATTACCTGCGTGCGGACTCTCTGGCGATCAATCCCCAAGTTTTGCAGCACCTTCGCCGCCACCCCTTCATCGTCCTGAATCAGCCCCAGCAGGATGTGTTCGGTGCCGATGTAATTGTGGCCTAACTGCCGCGCTTCGTTCAGCGCCGTCTCAAAAATGCGCTTGACGCGGGGCGTAAAAGGAATTTCCGGCGGGAGGAACCCGGAACCTCTACCGATGATATTTTCGATTTCATTGCGCGCCTCTTTCAAGTTGAGGCCCATATCCAGTAATACTTTTGCAGCGATGCCAGTGCCTTCGCCGACGAGACCCAGAAGAATTTGCTCGGTGCCTACAAAATTGTGACCGAGGCGTCGCGCTTCCTCTTGGGCTAGCATGATTGCTTTAATGGCTTGTTCTGTAAAGCGTTCAAACATATTTTTTCTATCCTACTGTCTGGGCGAGGGCTGTATCGCTGCTGGTGAGGAGCGATTTGGAACACTACACAAATTATAGATGTAAATTTTTGTGTATTTCCTTCTCTAACAATGTATCTTGCTAAAGGGGTAGGGACAGTGGGGAGACCCGAATAGTAGGGGTGTGGTTGCCGTCCGCTGTCGATCGGATATTAATTGAGAATAATAGTAGCAAAATGGCTTGATTGCCTGAATACTATCATTTTATGTAGAAATTATATTCTTGTCCGAGTAAATAAAGCTTGATTTTTCTTTGCCTAAGTACATAGTTGAATTAAGCATATAACAGTTGCCCTGTCAAGACTTTTGAAGGTTGAGAGTGGTCGTGCCGTCAGCCAACAGCCAACAGTCAACAGCGAACAGCGAGTAGAATCAGATATATTTTCAACTCTGAGGAGAACTCCATGCAATTTCTCTCGCAATACCAAATCCACTCCACTCTCCACGAAGGTATCGAAACGATTATTTATCGAGGAAAAATCCCCACCCACCAGGATACAACCGTACTCAAAATCCTGAAAGCTGAATATCCCACCCTCGATGCAATTACCCGGATCAAGCACGAGTATCGCATTCGCCAACATTTAGACCATCCGGGCCTAATTAAAGTCATTAGCCTAGAAACCTTTGATAACCGTCTCGGCTTGCTTTTAGAAGACTTTAATGGCGAATCTATCGATCGCCTCATGTCCAGACAAAAGCTCGAAGTCATCACCTGTTTGAGGTTTGGTATCCAACTCATAAAAACCTTAGAATATCTACACCTTCAAAAAATTATTCACAAAGATATTAAGCCGAGCAATATCATCATCAACAGCCAAACAGGAATTATTAAACTGACTGATTTCGGGATTGCTTCACGATTGTCCAAAGAAACTCCCCAAATTAATAATCTTAACTCGATAGTCGGTACTTTTGCTTATATGTCTCCCGAACAAACGGGGAGAATGAACCGCACCCTAGACTACCGCACCGACTTTTATTCTCTCGGAATCACTTTATATGAAATGCTGACAGGTCAATTGCCATTTATGAGCAATGACCCTTTAGAAATTGTTTACAGTCACATAGCTTCTCAAGCAATTTTACCGCATCAAATTAATTCAGACATTCCACCATCAATTTCACAAATTGTGATGAAATTGATGGAAAAAAATGCCGAAAATAGATATCAAACAGCAGGCGGATTATTAGCAGATTTAGAAATTTGTTTGCATCAGTTAGAAACTACAGGCAAGATAGTAGATTTTACCCCCGGAAACTTAGATATATTGAGTCAGTTGTTGATTCCTCAAAAATTGTACGGTCGGGAAACACAAGTCAGCGAACTATTGGCAGCATTTGAACGTGTAGCTAATCCTTGCGAGGAAAATTCTTCCCCTTCCCAAATTGAACTGATCCTAGTGTCGGGTTATGCAGGCATAGGCAAATCTGCTGTAGTTAGCGAAATTCAAAAACCCATCACCAGACAGCGGGGCTATTTTATTTCAGGTAAATTTGACCAATTCAAGCGGAATATACCTTACGCATCTTTAATTCAAGCTTTTCAATCTTTGATCCAGCAGTTACTTGCCGAAAATAGCAAAAAATTACAAGATTGGCAACATCAACTTTTAGCCGCACTAGGCGATGCCGGACAAGTAATTATTGACGTGATTCCCGAACTAGAATTGGTAATTGGCAAACAGCCTGCCGTTGCGGAACTTGCCCCCACAGAAGCACAAAACCGCTTTAACAGGCTATTCAAAGAATTTATCCACGTATTCGCGCAAAAAGAGCATCCATTAGTTATATTTATCGATGACTTGCAGTGGTCAGATTCAGCGACATTGAAATTAATGGAATTGCTAGCGACTGACCCAGATAGCAAATATTTACTATTTATTGGAGCCTATCGAGACCATGAAGTTAGCTCTACACATCCTTTAATGCAAACATTAGAGTACCTTCAAAAAACGGGTATTATTATCAACAATTTAGTGCTGGAACCTCTTTCTTTAGCCCAGGTTACTGAGTTAATTTCGGAGACATTGAATGAATCAGACAGAATTCAATCTTTAGCGGAGTTAATTTGGAATAAGACTGGTGGGAATCCTTTTTTCTTGACGCAATTGCTCAACACTCTTTATCAAGAAAAACTTTTGAGATTTGACTTTTCCCGGCAGCAGTCTCCCGGAAGCAGAGGGGAGTGGCAGTGGAACATGGAGGAGATTCACGCTATTGGCATCACAGATAAGAGTGTAGTTGAACTGGTAGCCAGTCGGATTCAACAATTGCCAGAGACTACACAACAAATTTTGAAATTGGCGGCTTGTGTTGGCGACAAATTCACTTTAGATGTTCTATCTACTGTCAACGCAAAATCTCCATCCGTCACGGCGACTGAACTCTGGGATGCTTTGCAAGCAGGGTTAATACTTCCTTTGAATGAGAGTTACCTCATTCCTTTATTTTTAGATGGAGAAGGAGGAGCTAATTTAACTTTCGATTCTTCGCGAATCAGCTATAAATTTTTGCACGATCGCGTCCAGCAAGCTGCATATTCGCTGATTCCTGATGATGAAAAGAAAGTCACTCATCTTAGCATCGGTAAATTGCTGTTTGAAAATACGCCCGCCGATAAAGTAGAAGAGAAAATTTTTGATATTATCAACCAGTTGAATGTAGGAATTGATTGTCTGCTCCTGCAATCAGAAAAAGATGAATTAGCCCGATTAAATTTAATTGCTGGACATAAGGCAAAAGTAGCTAATGCTTACGAACCCGCGGTTAAGTATTTGAATGCGGGAATGTCGTTATTAGCACCTGATAGCTGGGATCGCAACTATAGCATGACGCTGCGCTTGTATGTAGAGACGCTAGAAGCGGAATATTTAAACACCAACTTTGAGCAAGCAGAAGTTTTGGCAGAAGTGGTTTTGCGATCGGCTAAAAACCAGCTTGACATAGTGAAAGTGTATCAGCTCAAGATCCTATTTTATCAGGCTCAAAGCCAGATGCTAAAAGCTGTTGAAACAGGTTTAGAAGTGCTGGAAATGCTGGGACTCAACCTATTAGACAACGAAACCATTGCAGTGCCAAAATTGCCGCGAATTGAGGAATTAGAAAACCTGCCAGTTATGACAGATCCATATCTACTGGCAGCTATGGAAATCCTGACAGCCCTCTATCCTCCTGCTTATATTGCCAAACCTGAAATTGTGTCCTCCCTCGTCTTGACTATGGTCAATCTTTGTATCGATCATGGTCATTCAGCATTAGCTACTTTTCCCTATACTCTTTATGGAATGATTCTGTGCGGGACAGCAGGCGACATCGAAGCTGGCTACTACGCTGGATTAATTGCTTTAAAACTGCTAGAACAATTTAATGCTAGCCAACAGAAAGCTAAGGTTTATGTAATGTTTAATGCTCATATCAGAATCTGGAAAGAGTCTACGAAAAATACACTTGCTTCCTTTCTAGAAGGAATGAAAGTTGGTGTCGAGACGGGGGATGTAGAATGGGCAATTTATAATTGTAAGCACTATATTACCAATTTATTTTTGGTGGGAGAACCGCTAGAATATGTCGAAGATAAACAAACCGTTTATATGGAGTTTTTGCAAAAAAATAAACACGAATTTGCCATAGGTTATGCTCAAATTTGGCAAATAATTGCTTCAAGCTTAAGAAGCCAAACAGCAGAGCAAGTACGGTTAGGTAGCTTCAGGTTGGATGAACCTGCTGTGATGTCCCGTTGGCAGAAAGAAAATAATCGAATGTCGCTGTTTGCAGCTTATGTTGCTAAATTGATGCTGCTTTATTTATTGAAAGATGATGCTGGGGCTGTTGCCAGCGGTAAATTAGCTGCAGAATACGCAGATGGGGCGATCGGCTTAATCACTGTTGGGGTACACAATTTCTACTATTCGCTGGCCCTCCTCGCTCACTATCCTGAAAGTGACAATCAAGAAGCATACCTAGCTATTGTTAACTCTAATCAGCAAATTATGAAAAAGTGGGCCTGCCATGCACCCATGAATTATCAGCACAAGTATGAGTTAGTTGAAGCTGAGAAAGCTCGACTTTTCAGCGATAAACTTGCAGCCATGGATTATTATGACTTAGCTATTAAAGGAGCGGCTGCTAACGGTTACATCCAAGAAGAAGCATTAGCTTATGAATTAGCTGGAGAGTTTTATCAATCTTTGGATAAAGAGATAATTGCTCGATCTTATCTGACAAAAGCTTATTATGCCTACATCCGCTGGGGAGCTATAGCAAAAGTTAAATACTTAGAATCCCGTTATCCTTATTTAGTCGATCGCAATCAAGGAGCAATATCTAAGAATGTTGATATCATGACTGCTACCACTACTGTTGACAATAGCTTGATGCTGGATTTACCAACTGTTGTCAAAGCATCTCAAGCTGTTTCGAGCGAAATTATCCTCAGCCGTTTGCTAGAGAAACTTGTACAGCTTGTAAAGGAAAACGCAGGCGCTCAAAAAGTATTATTTCTTGCCAAGACAGGTAATCAATTATTTATAGAAGCTGGACTTACAGGTCAGTTTAATGATGTAACCCTGTTACAATCTCTCCCGATTGCCGAATCCGAGATGCTCCCACTTTCATTGATTAACTATGTAGAAAGAACCCAAAAATACTTGGTTTTAGATGATGCTACCCGATCCGATCAATTCCAATTTGACCCTTATATTGTGGCAAATCAACCCCTATCTATCCTGGTATTGCCAATTATCCATCAAGGCAACCTTACAGGAATTTTTTACTTAGAAAACAATTTAACAAAAGGTGCTTTTACTAGCGACAGGTTAGAAATTTTGGGAATCCTGTCTGCACAAGCAGCTATTTCTCTAGAAAATGCTCGTTTTTATAATATTCTGGAAACGCGAGTAGCCCAAAGAACTGAGAATTTGCATACTGCACTGGAAGAACTTCGCCACACTCAAGTGCAGCTAATTCAAAGTGAAAAAATGTCCAGTTTAGGTCAAGTGGTCGGGGGAATTGCTCACGAAATTAATAACCCGATTAACTTTATTTATGGAAATTTATATTACACCAACGAATACGCTGAGAACTTACTAAATCTACTACGTTTATACCAAAATAATTACCCAAATCCCGTACCACAAATAGTAAATGAAATAGAGCAAATAGATTTAGATTTTTTAATGAATGATTTCACTAAAATGATAGATTCAATGAGAGTGGGCGCTGCGAGGGTTCGCGATATTGTGCTGTCGCTGCGAAACTTTTCTCGGTTAGATGAATCTGATAGAAAATGGGTTAATATTCACGAAGGTATCGACAGCACGTTGATGATTTTGGAACACAAATTAATTGATATTCAAGTGATCAAGGAGTACGACAATTTGCCTTTAGTGAACTGCTATCCTGGAGAAATTAATCAGGTATTTATGAATGTCCTGACCAATGCGATTGATGCTTTTTCTCGCGAAAGAGGGAGTGAAGTTGACTCGAAACAGACTCCGACAATTCAGATTTGCACTGAAGTCGCGGAAGGAAATCAAATAGCGATTCGCATTGTTGATAATGGTGTGGGGATGAATTCGGAGGTGCTGGGTAAATTATTCGATCCGTTTTTTACTACTAAACCGATAGGTAAGGGGACTGGTTTGGGATTGTCTATCAGTTATCAAATTGTGGTAGAACAACATGGAGGAAAGTTAATTTGCAAGTCGGAACCTGGAGAGGGCACCGAGTTTACTATACTGCTGCCGTATTGATCAATTAAAGCCATCGTGAAAGCAACTGTTCAATTACTTTCACAAAGCCGATCGCAATTTGAATCAACGGCCAACCCACAAAACAAATTAACACCGCCCAGCGAGTTTGAATATCCAAACCTTGGCGAACCGCCACAATTACAGCTAGCAAACTCCACACAGCTAATATCCGCTCTATTCCTTCTCCCAGCAAGGGAATTAAAGTTAAAAAATTCAGCACTTGGGGCGCGTAAGCAAAGCCGATCGGCACCAACAACTCCCCATAAGTTACGTGCCCCTGCTTCAGCCACTCTCCGATTTTAAAGATAGTGAAAGTCCAAAAATAATAACCCCCCGCAACTGCCAAACCATCTATCCAAAGTGCTAAAAATAACACTGATAGCTCAGTTCGATTGATTAACAAGATGACGGCGCTGCCCAAAACGCGGGACAGCGCAGCTAAAATTACAATTGTTAAAGCTATTCGCTTAGTTCTGCGAGTGTAGGGAGTTTTTTCGTAAAAATTGCCGTTCAAAGAAAGTGCGTTCCAAAGCGTTGCCCCCAAACCTGCAATTGAATCTTCTCCCTTCACGTGGAACTCCTGCTCCTCAAGATAGTTGACAATTTTTACAAAATAAGGTCTAATACAGCAGAATCACCGACCTATTTCTAGGTAATTAAGTAATTAATTGGCATTCTACCAGATTTTATTAAATGCTAAGATTGATTTTACGGATACTTGCGTGGCTGCGCGGGGGAAGTTTAAATTTGTTGCTCATCGCAGGTGTAATCCTGATAATTTGGGGCATTCTTTCGCCGGTGGGGACTGTTATATGGTGGCTGAATCAAAGTGCCGAAACTTTGGGTCTCAAGAAAAACCCGCCGGAGATATTACCCTCAAACAAGGGCAATTTAGAAGCCCGCAAGTCTTCGCAACTCAATTGTTATATCATCTTTTTACCGGGAGTTGGGGATTTTTCGGGGGACGAATTAACCCCTGGCGAAGAGTTCTTTCTCAAGCGTTTAGTTAAAACTCACCCGCAGTGCGTAGCAGTGGGCGATGTTTTTCCTTATTCAGCGTCTAACAAAAGTTTAGGAGGAGAGCGATGGCTAGCTCCTTTTTGGCGGTTTGCAGAACAGGCAAAAAAAGGGCCGATTGCGGGGAATATATTCATTAAAATTCGCAATCTCTGGAGGTTTGCAATTTCTCTAGATTATCGCTACGGCTTTGCATACAATCAGGGAATGGCTAATGCAATTATCGATCGCATGAATGCTCAATCTCCCATTTCAGTTAATTCTCAAAAACCTTTGAAAGTTATTTTAATTGGCACTAGCGGCGGCGCACAAGTTGCTTTGGGTGCTACTCGCTATCTTAAAGAATGGCTGAAGGCAGAAATTACCGTTGTTTCGGTTGGGGGCGTGTTTTCGGGAGAAAATGGTTTTGCAGAAGCCGATCGCATTTTCCACTTTCGCGGCACTCGCGATTCAATTGAGGATATTGGCGGCATAGTTTTTCCGAGTCGCTGGTACTGGTACGCGACTTCTCCTTTCAACCAAGCTCGTTTGCAAGGCCGCTATGCAGAAGCTTTGAGTGGCCCTCACAAGCACGACGGCGATGATGGATATTTTGGGGAAAATCTGGCGACGGAGGGTCAAAAGTATGTAGATATAACGCTGAACAAGATTAATCAATTGCCTGTTTGGTCTGAGGGCGCGTCCGATTGATCAGTTCTTGCCTATTCGATGCCTGTACAATTATAATTAAGTTAGGAGGAAAATTTTTAGTTTTAATTTATTCACAAAGAGAGGACTGGCGTTCATCATTAAAAACTAATTTTATTATAGTCACTAATAATAAAAATATTCGGAACCGTTGCTCTGAGCAACGCCAGGAATATATAGCAATCCTTGCAGGAGTCGTAAATTTTTTACCCCACCCCAACCCTCCCCTTATCAAGGGGAGGAAGTAAGAAATTCACAAATGATTTAGGATAGCTATACAAGTTAAATACACAACCGCTTAGTCATTAGTCATTAGTTATTAATTGTGTCATTGTTCGTTGTGCGTCGCTTGAAGCTTGGCCTTGTTGGCTTCCAGTCTCTACCTCCAATTCCCGATGCCCGATGCCCGATGCCCGATGCCCGATGCCCAATTCCCAATTCCCAATTCCCAATTCCCAATTATAAATGTCTCGACCAACATTATATATTGCCATCACCAATCACGGATTCGGCCACGCTGTCCGAGTTGCTTCCGTAGCTGCAAAAATTCAAGAATTAAATCCAGATATCTTACTAATTATCACAACAACAGCACCTCGCTGGCTGCTAGAATGTTATATTGGTGGCGACTTTATCCACCGTCCCCGCGCTTTTGATGTGGGTGTGGTGCAAGCTGACAGTTTGAATATGGATAAAGACGCAACGCTGGAAAAATTACGGGAAATTCGGAAAAAGCAAAATTCCCTAATTGCGGGCGAAGTTAATTTTATCAAGCAAAATCGGGTGGGTTTGGTGCTGGCAGACATTCCTCCTTTGGCAACGCGAATGGCGGCAGCGGCTGGGGTTCCTTGCTGGATGATGAGCAATTTCGGGTGGGATTTTATCTATCGCGAGTGGGGCGGGGAATTTGTAGAAATGGCAGATTGGATTGGTGAAAGTTTCGGAATGTGCGATCGGCTTTTTCGTCTTCCATTACACGAACCGATGGCAGCTTTCCCAAATATTCAAGATGTGGGCTTGACTGGCGGCAATCCTCGCTACAGTAATGAAAAAATTCGGGAAGTATTCGGCATCGAAACACCGCTGGAAAAAACTGTATTGCTGACTTTCGGCGGATTGGGTTTAGAGGAAATTCCTTATCAAAATTTACAGCTATTTAGCGACTGGCAATTTATTACTTTTGATGCGGGAGCTCCCGATTTGCCGAATTTGATTTATGTCAAAAATCAGGAGTTTGCACAATCTTTCCCGATTTTACCGCGTCCGGTTGATATTATGCCTGTGTGTGGGCGCTTAGTTTCTAAACCGGGATACAGCACTTTTGCGGAAGCTTTGCGCTTGGAAATACCTGTTATTTCTATAATGAGAGAAGGTTTTGCAGAAGCTGCGGTGTTGCTTGAAGGGATTCAAAATTATGCGGAACATCAAATCTTGACGGAGACGGAATTTTTTGAGGGGGAGTGGGAGTTTTTGCGACAACCGCTGCATCCGCCCTGTTTGTCGGATAAATTGGATAAAAATGGTACGGAGGTGATCGCCCAAGCTGTTGTAGACTATTTTTCATAAGTGCGATTAGAAATCGCTCTTACACAAACAAAGTCTACCTCCGCCGACATAAGACTTTTGCATCAGTCTCATCCAAAATCTAAAATCTAAAATCGAATGAATCACTATCAACAGATACTCAAGATTCAAACTACAGGGAAATCTCTGTGCAAAATCACTCCTAAGATAGAAGATGTGGTGGCGAATTCAGGTATTAAAACGGGACTTTGTAGTTTATTTTTGCGCCATACTTCTGCTAGTTTGGTGATTCAAGAAAATGCTGACCCGGATGTACTTAAGGATTTGGCTAACTTTTTGGCTAAACTGGTACCGGAGGGCGATCGCTACATTCACGATGCGGAAGGCCCAGACGATATGCCGGCGCACATTCGCACTGCGCTGACTCATACTTCTGAACAAATCCCGATCGATCGCGGCAGGTTGCTGTTAGGAACTTGGCAGGGAATTTACCTGTGGGAACACCGCCAGCGGGGTCACATTCGCGAATTAGTTGTTCACGTCAGCGGCACTTGATCGGAATTTGTACCTCGCTGATTTTAGTTGCTTCCGGCGTCATCGGGGAATTGTAAAAAAAGCGGCGCGGCGGCCCGACTATTTCGTATTCGGGATGTTCTTGAAGCCAATCTTTGAGTTTCTGGAGGTTATTTTCGTAGCTTTCCCAAGTGTATGCCCCGCGCACGCCGATGCTGACAACTGTCATCGGAGAAGTATCTGTGACTTCTACAGCGGAGTTAACGCTGCTGGGGGCGATATTTGGTGCGGGATAGAGGAACGAAACTTCTGCTTGGGGAACTGCATCGATTTGCCCGGAAGTTTCCGTGTAGCGCGCTTCTACTGGCGTTGTCATCGCTATTTGGTTGTTGCTGATGTGTTGAAATAAGGGATTGAAGGCGATGCCAGTTGCTTGTCGCAAATCGCCCGCGTGGGTGTAGGTGACAGCGCGGTAGTGAGGATATTGCTTAACTTCTATGACCCCAATCTGTGCGGGTTCAGGGAATCCAGTAGGTAATACCATTTGAGATTTAAAAGTTGAGATTTTACATTGAAGAATGGGGAAGACTGACTCCGCAAGGGTTTGGAACTTGCTTGCAGTTGCATTATTTTTGGCAACTGGTATAAATAGGCTGAGATTGTTTGCAGACAATCGTTCAGGTGGCACAATTAGTTTAGCAGTTATTTAAGGCGCTGCTAACTATCGATCGCCTAGAATTAGTTGAGAGATTATTAATTAACCTCGTAATAATACGGACGGCACTGAGTAACCAGAGAAACATTAATCTAGTTGTGCTTGAAAAATTAGCGTTTTTCCGGTGTTTGCTATTTGTGTCGGAAAATATTCCGCTGTTGGGCCCATCGAGCTGTGCGTTCTCAGTTATTGGGACGCTTATCGCGTTCAGTAACGCCTATCAATTATATCGCTTTCAGGGAATGACGTATGAAAAAGATTCTAGTGATTGAGGACGAGCAAGTAATTCGCGAGAATATTCTCAAACTCCTCAAAGCTGAAGGTTTCGACGTGAGGGGTGCAGAAAATGGAGCACAAGGTTTATATGCGGCAGTGTCAAATGTTCCCGACGTGATTATTTGCGACGTGATGATGCCAGAACTTGACGGGTATGGGGTGCTGATGGCCTTGCGATCTAATCCTGTTACTGCTACAGTGCCTTTTGTTTTTCTCACCGGTAGAGCCGATCGCTCTGAAATGCGGCAAGGTATGGAATTGGGAGCAGATGATTACCTGACTAAACCTTTTAGTAAAGCTGAACTGGTGGGCGCGGTATCGAGCCGTTTGAAAAAACAAGAAGCTGTCGCAGAACAGTACAATACTTTGCGATCGCAAAGCAGCGAATTTATCCAAAATACTGCCGACAAATTAGAGCAGATAAGAACCCGTTTGTGCAACGCACTGGAACGAGAAGAATTCCAAGTTTACTATCAGCCGCAAGTCAATGTCCAGACAGGTAAGATTATGAGCGCAGAAGCTTTAGTGCGCTGGGTACATCCAGAAAAAGGGCTAATTTCGCCTGCAGAATTTATTCCCCATGCCGAAGAAACTGGCTTCATTGTAGAGTTAGGCGAGTGGGTTTTGCAGACAGCCTGCCAGCAAATGCAAGTTTGGCAAAATGCTGGTTTTCCGCTCCGAATAGCTGTGAATCTGTCGCCGCGCCAATTTCACCAACCGGATCTCAGCAGCAGAGTTGCCCAAATTTTAGCAGAAACTGGTTTGGAACCGAGCAGTTTGGAATTAGAGCTGACAGAAAGTTTGATGGTAGAAGATGCCGAAAGTGCGATCGCGACTTTGCAACACTTGAAAAATTTGGGAGTTTGTATATCTCTTGACGATTTCGGAACTGGGTATTCTTCTTTAAGCTATCTGACGCAATACCCTTTCGATACTTTAAAAATAGACCGCTGTTTTATCAGCAATATCACCGATGGTTGCACAAATGCAGCGATTGTGAAAGCTATTATTGAAATGGCGCACAGTCTCTGTCTTGAGGTTATTGCCGAAGGAGTTGAAACAGAAACCGAAAAAGATTTTCTCTGGCGCTATAAGTGCGATATAATGCAAGGATATTTGTTTAGTCCTCCTTTGGCAGCAGCGGATTTTGAACAGTTGTTGAGGGCAGGAAAATAGAATACCTATTAAGTCAATATTGAGCAGACAATTAAGTGCGATCGGGGTGAAAGATGGTTTTAGAATCCAGCAGTAACGTTGACACACTCAAACCAAGCAACAAAAAAAATAATGATGTTTACATAGCTGTTAAACTAGCTCTATTGATAGTTTTTTTAGCTATTTTGTCCAAATTTTTTGTCATTGTCAACGCTGGAGAACGGGGCGTGGTGATGCAGTTTGGTAAAGTGCAAGAACAGGTACTCGGAGAAGGAATTCACGTAATAGTCCCCACAGTTTATAGTGTAAAAAAGTTGAGCGTCAGGGTGCAAAAACAGGAAAGTTCCGCTGAAGCCTCCTCAAAAGATTTGCAAAATGTTTTCACGGATGTAGCGCTAAATTGGCATATTATCCCAGAAGAAGCAAATGCTATTTTTCAACAAATAGGTGACGAGAAGGAAGTCGTTGCTCGCATTATAGATCCGGCGGTTGAAGAAGTATTAAAAGCAGTGATGGCAAAATACACGGCTGAAGAAATTATTACTAAACGGGGAGAAGTTAAAGCCGCAGTCGATGATTTTTTGACCTTGAGGCTGGTTACATATCACATTGCCGTTGACGATATTTCTTTAGTACACGTTCACTTTTCGGAGCGGTTTAGCGAGGCCGTGGAGGCGAAACAAATTGCCGAACAGGAGGCAAAAACAGGGGAGTTTTTAGCGCTGAAGGCAGTAAAACAGGCCGAGGCTAAGGTGAATTTAGCCAAGGGAGAAGCCGAAGTGCAAAGGTTGCTGCGGGACAATTTGACTCCGGAACTTTTGGAAAGGCAGGCTATAGAAAAATGGGATGGGAAATTGCCGCTGATTGTTGGTGATGGGGGTAAAAATTTATTGGATTTGAGGAAATTTGTTGAGAGATAATTATAATCCTAGACGCACGAGTGGGGAGAAACCGGGTTTTTTACGAAAATACACGGCGTTTAGCTTTTTATGTTGGTAAAAAAACTGGTTTCTTGAGTATTGGTGCGTAAGCGATCAATTAGCAACTACCAGCACCTTAAGTTAATATCTGTTCAAAAGCTTTAGTAATTGCAGTTTGAAAACGCTGTCTGTGCTTCAGTTTTAAAACTGGTTTAATTATTTCAAAACATACATTAGAACTTGGTTTGCTATCTATAATTTTAATCGCTCGCAGTGTAGATAGCTGCAATTCTTTTTTTACCATCAATTCAGGAATAGCGGCTGCACCTGTGCCACTTTCCACCACTGCTTTTACCATTTCACTGCTATTCAAAACTAAAGTTACATTCAATTCATTGGGATTAATGCCCCAACTTTGCAAAGCTTGTTCCAACATTTGCTGAACTCCAGAACCAGCTTCTCGCATCACCCAATCCGTTTCCGCAATTTCCGCTAAACTCACATCTGCACGTTCAAACCAAGGGTGAGATTTGCCAACTACAATCAGCAAGCGTTCGCTGCCTACAACTTCTTCTTCCAGAGTGATCTTAAGCGAAGCTTTGATGTCTCCCGTCACTAAACCCAAATCAAATGTTCCCGTCGCCGTCCCCGCACAAATTTCTTCGGCATTTGCCAAAGTACAATTCACGCAAATACCAGGATATTTTTGTTTGAACTTGCTAAGTTTATCAGGCAACCAATAATTGCCAATGGTCAGACTGCAACCCACGTTTAATTCGCCTCGTTGCAAGTCGTTCAACTCCCGCAAACCTCTCTCAGTCAAAGCAACTTGGTCGAGAATTTTCTGAGTTTCAACTTGCAGCAACTTCCCAGCATCTGTGATTTCGATGCGGCGGCCGATGCGGTGAAATAGTTTTACTCCGTATTGCGCCTCTAAGCTTTGGATTGTCGCGCTGACAGCGGGTTGGGTGATGTAAAGTTCCTCGGCTGCGCGGCTGAAGTGCAGGTGTTCCGCGACAGCTAGAAAAACTCGCAGTTGGTCAAGCGTCATTCCGGCCATGCTGAGTACCCTTTTACTAAATACAGTTATTTTTTGAGATTAAAATCTCTGGCGGCTAAACTTTGACTTGAACTTTTCGATCGAGTCTCTGGTACAGATTGGAATTCCCCAAAAAGCACGGTTCCCAGCCGGTATTTGAAATTTACTTTTAAGGTCAAGGGTTTGAGCTTTTGACGACAGATAGGTCTGCTATTCCAACAGTTCTTTTCGGGGTGGCACTGCATCACTTGTATTTATTAATTCGATAAAAAACAACATTTGATTCTACCCCTCAAGAGCCTTAATGTGATACTTAAGCTTCTAACGCAGGGCCCCATGCTGAAGCAGCACCGACAAGTTTAAGCCGATCGCCAAAAGTCGATCGACAAAAAGAGAGAAGATAAATGACTAAGAAAACGCCAAAAAATCACAGTCCCCACGGCTTAAAGCCGGACTGCCTCTCCTTCGGGGAGGTTTTAGCTCAATCCTTTGCCGTCATTGCACCTACAACTATACCCGCATCTAATCTAGGGTTAATTGTAGCTCTTTCGGGTAACGGGACTTGGCTGAGCTTTCTCATCGGCTTGATAGGCCTAGTATTTGTCAGCATCAATATCAACCAATTTGCGAGTCGATCGGCTTCTGCAGGTTCTCTTTATTCTTATATTGTTAAAGGACTAGGCCCGACTGCCGGCGTAATTTGCGGCTGGAGTTTGGTACTGGCTTATCTATTTACTGCGATGTCCGTTTTGTGTGGTTTTGCTAACTTTACGGGTACTTTCATCGGTCATTTAGGCATCCATCCGTCACCGATTACGCTGTTAGCGATCGGGGCCGGCGTTGCTTGGTATGCAGGTTATAAAGATATCCAGCTTTCAGCTATGGCGATGCTGTGGCTGGAGGGGGTATCAGTGGGAGCGATTTTTATTTTGGGAATGATCATCTGGGCGCACAAAGGTTTTGCCCTGGATATGTCCCAATTAACTTTGGAAGGCGTAACTCCGGGGAACATAGCGACGGGACTTGTCTTAGTAATGTTTGGTTTCTCTGGTTTTGAAAGTGCTACATCTCTGGGCGACGAAGCGAAAAAACCCTTAAAAAATATCCCCAGGGCTGTCATGGGCAGTGCTGTCATGGCAGGCTTATTCTTCGTTCTGATGACCTATATTGAGGTTTTGGGTTTTAGCGGGACTGGAGTTTCTATTACTAATAGTGAAGAACCTCTGACTTTTCTATCGCAACAAGTCGGCATGGGCTGGCTGGGAGAGTTAGTGGCTTTAGGCGCTTTATTTAGCTTTTTTGCGTGCGTGCTCGGCAGCATCAATCCAGCGGCGAGAGTGTTTTTTATGATGGCGCGGCACGGTTTGTTTCACTCTTCATTAGGTGTAGCGCATTCATCTAATAGAACTCCCCACGTTGCAGTAACGATGTGTACATTTATGACATTTTTGGTGCCTGCTGTGATGTCTATGTTTAACATCAAACTGTTTGATTGTATGGGTTATTTGGGGGCAATTTGCAGCTACGGATTTTTAACGGTATACATCTTGATTTCGATCGCGGCTCCGGTTTACCTGCACAAAATTCGTAAATTGCGCCTGCAGGATGTAGCGTTCTCGGTGGCGGCGATCGCATTTATGATGATTCCGATTGCGGGAAGTGTGGGCATTCCAGGCAGCACTATGTTCCCAGTTCCCGAAGCTCCTTACGATGCGTTTCCTTACTTGTTCTTGATCTACTTGGTGCTTACTTGCGGGTGGTTTTTCTTGCAGCGGCGGCGCTATCCTGGACTTGTGGGTTCAATGGAGCAAGGTATTGACGCAATTCATGCCAAATTCGAGTAATAAAATGCAATTTACGGCGGTGTTCGATTGAAAGCAGTATCGATCGACAATCAAGGCTTTGATTAG
Source organism: Microcoleus sp. K5-D4 (assembly GCF_036704575.1). Lineage (NCBI taxonomy): Bacteria > Bacillati > Cyanobacteriota > Cyanophyceae > Oscillatoriales > Microcoleaceae > Microcoleus > Microcoleus sp. K5-D4. The sequence goes on along the minus strand of NZ_JAUBSD010000085.1, from coordinate 16,367 downwards.
TTGCAAGGCGATGTTTATAGATGTTAATTTAGCCGCCAAGACCGCCAGGGAATTAATTCCCTGGCTAATAGCAAAAGTCCTCTGAAGAGGACTAATAATTTCTTCAGTCCTCTTCAGAGGACTTGAGCTTTGAGGCGGGGGTTTTAACCCCTGCCGGACTGCGGGAGCAACCGCAAAGACCGCTGAAATTAAGGAGACACAGAAATGAACGAATTACTAACAGCAATTTCTACGGCAATGACAGCTTTTACAGCTACTAATCTTGACGATATTCTGATTCTGCTGCTGTTTTTCTCGCAGGTGAATGCAGTATTTCGGCGCAGGCATATCGTCTTCGGTCAGTTTCTGGGCTTTACTGCACTGGTTTTGGTTAGCCTTCCGGGGTTTTTTGGTCGCTTAATCTTTCCGCCAGATTGGATCGGAATGCTGGGTTTGCTGCCAATTGCGATCGGGCTTAGCCGCTTGTTGAATCCAGAAACTGACGATTCGGAAGCTGAGGCAGAATTAGAGCAATCTGAAAAATCTTTTTTTAGCAGTTTTTTGTCTCCTCAAACTTACAGCGTAGCAGCGGTGACGGTGGCAAATGGGGGCGACAATATCGGGATATATGTGCCGCTTTTTGCTAGCAATACTTTAGAGAGTTTGGCGGTAGTTCTCACTGTATTCTTCGGGATGGTGGGCGTTTGGTGCTACGCTGCTTATCGGTTAATTCAGATGCGGGCGATCGCGGATACTTTGACTCGCTACGGCAATCAATTAGTACCTTTTGTTTTAATCGGATTGGGAATGGCGATTCTGGTGAAAAGCGGCACTCTGGCAAGCCCAACTTTAAGTATAATATCTTTAGTTGGTTGCGCTTTCTGTTTGATAACTATGAGCAGAAGTAACGCCAGCGAAACGGAAGTTTAGAAAAATTGCAGGGACAGCACATGAATTGGATTGCAGCAGCGATTATTGCCGGGATTACATCTTTTGCCGCAACCAATATAGACGATATGGTGCTTTCGATGCTGTTCTTTGCCCAGGTAAATGATACTTTCCGCCCCCGGCATATCTTTGTCGGTAAGTACCTCGGATTTGCAGCACTCATCGCTGCTAGTTTGCCCGGTTTTTTTGGCGGTTTAATTGTGCCGAAAGCTTGGATTGGCTTGCTGGGTTTGCTTCCGATCGCGATCGGCATCAGTCACTTAGTCAAGCCAGAAAATGAGGAAAATGACGTACAAGCAGTATCGGGCGAATTTAACCGTCAATCCAACTCATCTGCTGTGTCAAAACTCGCCAATCTTTTCAATCCCCAAACTTTGAATGTGGCTGCGGTAACAGTGGCCAACGGGGGTGACAACATCGGTATTTATTTGCCGCTGTTTGCTAGCAGCGATTTGCCGAGCTTGGTGGTGATTTTGGCGGTTTTCTCGGTGATGGTAGGTGTTTGGTCTTATGTCGCGTACCGATTAACTCGCCAAAGGGCGATCGCCCCTATTTTGACGCGCTATACCAAGGCTGTTGTCCCTTTTGTCTTGATTGGTTTGGGAATATTCATTCTGATTGAAAGCGGTACTTATCGCCTGCTCCCGGCATTTCAATTTAACTAAGAATTAGCCTCGGTTTCGCTACTTACATCCCTCTAGAGGTAGATAATTTTTCCGAACTTCATAAGTTCTAACTCATCATTTTTACCTTGCCAATTGTTGGCTTAAAATCGTGTCTAAATTACTTGCCATATATCACCCAGTATGCTAAGTTAATAATGAACTAATTGACCGAGCTAAAAGCAGCTTCAAACTAATTTAGCCTGGAATTTTGACTAAAGTTCAAGCAATCTTGTGAGCTAGCAAATTGCCAGACTTAGGCAAGAATATACCTTTCATTTCAATAATACTGTAGTGGTGAATCCAACTCAGCTAAAAACTTGAGGAGTAATCCTTAAAATATCGCCAGAACACTTCGCCACTACCCCACGCCGCTCGAATTTGACAAGAGGTCTAATCCTAAAAAACCCGATTTTTCGATTCTGCCAAATTTGGTTTTTCAGGCAAACCAGTTAAAGATAGTTCGTTTTTGCCTAAGTCTTAAAATAGCAAGCAAACAGAAAGTTGGAAAAAACCTGACAATCTAGAAAAGGAGAAAAATTGTGAAAATCTTCAAATTTGTTTTAGTGCTCTTGGTAATGGTCGCCAATTTAGTATTCGTTCCCCCATCTTGGGCAGACGCTCCAAAAACGCCGAGATATGCGAGCAATCCCGACTACATAGAGGTGACTCAAGCTTTGAACACTCTCAAGGCAGCGAAAGACGCACCCGATACCGCCCAGAATTATACCCCTGAGCAACTTCAGCAAAAAATCTCTCAATTGGAGTTTCAAAAATACACTTTAGAAACTGGAAAGCCTTGGGGTCAGTGCCGCAACGAGACAGGAAAAACCCTGGCTGTCTACGGGCCGAAACGCAAAAAAGCCGCTTCTTCTACTTACGAGAATGCCCTTTATTTTCTAGCTGACGGCCAAACAACTGAACATAAATGGGATTGCGATGGAATTTATCTACCCAGCGATATCAAAGCAACCGATTTAAGAACGACCGATCAACCTTCAGAAGAATTGACTGGCGGTCTAGCTGTTAAGATAGTTGACGGAACTCAAGTTGTAGCGAGAGCTAATCCCGATACGGGGGCTGTAGAATTCAACGTTCCTACTGCTAAGATTTTCCAGCCTGGGGATGCGAATTGGTTTGTTCCTGATGTGACTCAGGCGTACATAGATACGCAAGTTCCCAACGCCCCTACTGAGGAAAATGATTAGTTTTGGTGAAGTTGTAAAGCACTCGGCTGTTTAAACCCCGTTGCAACGCAAAATCCTACCGGGGAGCAATCCCCGGCGGATAATCATCCAAGCGAAAATATATCGGTTTACCTTCTTATTTCCCGTTAAAATTAAAAGGTTGATCTATGCTATTAAATTGGAAATCCACAAAAGTAAATACAGAAAAGATTAAGCGACCAAACCCGTCACGGGTGCGGGATCACTTGGCAAACGAGCGTACTTATTTAGCATGGATGCGGACAGCAATATCGCTGATGGGTTTTGGCGTAGTTATCGTGCGCCTTCGCACCTTTCATCCCCCTCTACTCCCAACTCCCGGCAATGGCTGGAAGTTGGGTTTGCTTTTTTCAGCAGTGGGTTTGCTGACGGTGTTATTCTCAACTAAGCACTACTTTGGCGTCCGTCACGATATCGATTACGATACTTATGAACCTACCGATCGCTGGGTAATTCTTTTCAGCCTCGCGATCGCCATCCTAGGGGCTGGGGTAATTTATTATATGTTCACCGTTCCTTCTAGCTCATTTGGTTTGATGGCACCTGAATAATGGTGGCGGTTTAATATGAATATTAAAGAGTTCGACCGCGTGCAATTATCGTTCAAACCGATGCAAGTAGATGATGAGAAACCAAAGCAGCAAAATCTGTCGCGGGCGATCGATCGATCGGCAAATGAGCGCACCTTCTTAGCCTGGATGCGGGCCGCGATCGCCCTCATGGCTTTTGGCGTCGTCATCATCCGACTTCGCGTCGTGCAAATGCCCGTAGATTACCGTCAGGCGATTGGGTGGAAGTTGGGTTTAATCTTCTCTCTAATAGGTTGGGTGACAGTCTTAATCTCAACTAAGCATTACTTCACCGTTCGCCACCAAATTGACCACGATACCTACAATCCCCCAGACGCCATGGTTTTATTTTTCAGTTTCGCTGTGGGCTTATTGGGAATTGGAGTAATTTATTCGATTTTGGCAATCGCCCTGAGCCCAAGTAGTTCTGTTATACCCGATTGATTGTCAACAGGAGTTAATTATGAACAGCGATACAGTTGCCACGATCGCTTCCATTCTCATCTTAGGTGCTGCTATCTGGGCAGCATTCGTAGTGCTGGAGACTGTCGCGAAAATAGTCCCTAAATTGCTGGGCGTGACAGTCGCGATCGGGCTTTTGCTCGTTTACCTGCAATATTACTGGGGCATCGATACTGCATATCTTTGGCAAACTGTCAAGCATTTGCCTGAAGCTTTCAATTTCTCGATCGGCGCTTAAATCATCACCAGCCAGCATTCTCAACAACCTCTCCCGGATAGATATTTTTGTACCGGGAAAAAACTAGATTTAGCCGATCGCCCCGGAAATACGGTAACTTTATCGACTTACTAGACATAACTGATTTGGGCTGTTAAACTACGGTAAGTCGATCGAGTAATGAGCTATTAACGTGGAAAACGCTAAAAAAGTCATTGAAGAGTACCAGCTTGCAGGACAACTGACCCAACAGTTGCCAGAAGCTAAGGGCTTTAACGAAGTCTGGTTTAAAAAGATCCGAGGCGGGTTGCTTCTGGCAATTGGATATTTGCTATCACCCCTGTGTTGGTGGAACGACATATTTTTCAATCTGCCAATTGCCTACGCCTTTGGGTATATCTGTAGTTGGCTTTCCGCAGATTTACTGTTTCCTTGCACAATAGTCGGCTACTGGCTTTCCAATATTGTGGGAATTCTGTTGATGCAGCTAGGAACTTTAGATGTTTTTGCCGACAAACCCAAGGACAAAAACCTCAAAAAAGAGTTATTGACGGGTTTAGTATCATCAACCGCCTTCACTGTTGTCATTGTGGCATTGATTCATTTTAATGTTCTCGAAACTCCCGATTTCTTTGCCGGCCAGCAGTCGGTTAAACTCACCTCGGCTTTACCTGTGACGCTCGTCACTTCAAGGTAGAACGCCGAATATAAACCCCATAAATGAATCCAGGGTTTTTCATCAGTTACACAGGTACATATAAGAAAATCAGGGAGCTTTTACACTACAATTTTTGTAGTTGGATTGATTTGCATTTACTTACTTTTACCAAGTTTTTTGTAGCTTAAGAGGCGGTAAATCTCAAGCGTTAAAAAGCAAAACTCCTGGCAACGCATATTGAAATGCAAGTGATATTTAGCCTGTGTAGCTGTGTTGTTCTAGCCGCCCAAGTTATCTATTTGTTGGTTGGCAGCGCTTAAATACACAGTTTTTGGGCATAACCGTGAACTACTTATTACTATCGTTTCTCAGCTTTTTTGTGGGCATTATCGTTGGTTTGACCGGAGTTGGCGGAGCCTCGCTCATCACCCCAATGTTAATTTTTGTTTTCCAAATTCCAGCATCAATTGCTATTAGTTCGGATGTCGTAGCTGCTACACTGATGAAAGTTGTTGGTGGCTTCAAACACTGGCAGCAAAAGACCCTCGACTTGCAAATAGTTAAGTGGCTGGCTTTGGGTAGCGTGCCCGGTTCGCTGACTGGCGTGTGGATTTTACACTGCATCAAATCCAGCGGCAGTCAGGACTTAGACAGCATATTGCTGCGTGTTCTTGGAGTAGGGATCGCCCTAATTGTCGCTTTATCGCTGACCCAATTAGTGGTCAAAACATTTTTCCCTAAGTTTAAATTGCCTGCGACCCCAAAATGGGACTTAAATACTAATTATGGCCGTATTTGTACTGTGAGTGCGGCAGCAATTTTAGGCTGCATAGTGGGAATCACTAGCGTGTCTTCCGGTTCGATGTTTGCACTGTTGCTGATAGCTTTTTTCCGCCTGGATACTTCTAAATTGGTGGGTACAGATATTTCCCAGGCGGCAATTTTGTTGATGTTTACATCTCTGGGACACCTCAGCCTCGGAACAGTAGACTGGAGTTTAGTATTGCCAATTTGGTTGGGTTCGGTGCCGGGAGTTTTGGTAGGTGCTAAATTCTGCCAAATTATGCCTCAACGCCCGCTAAAGTTTGTTATTTACGGAATGTTGGCGATGGCTAGTTGGAAGTTGTATCAAGTCTGAAAAGTAGGGTAAGGTCAGGAGTATTGCGGTCAACAAATATGCGCTTTCGGTGCATTCCGCCAGGGAATTAATTCCCTGGCGGTCTTTCGGGTTAAGCTGATAGCAATGTCGCTGTAATGAAGCTCGCCCCTACTACAATTTAATAATTGCTGACTAATGATTCGAGTTCGCGGATCGTCGGCAATTCTAAATCTTTGAACAAGGCTGTACTGAGGTAGCGTTCGCCATAAGAAGGCTGCACAAAAACTATCAATTTTCCAGCATTTTCGGGACGCTTGCCGACTTCAATTGCGGCACACAAAGCGGCGCCTGCAGAAATTCCTGACAACAATCCTTCTTCTCTGGCAAGTCGGCGGCTGTACGCGATCGCATCTGCGTCGCTAACTGCGATCACCTCATCAATTAACTCTGGTTTCAACACTTCCGGGATGAATCCTGCACCAATCCCTTGAATTTTGTGAGCACCAGATTTGCCTCCCGAAAGCACGGGGCTGCTTGCGGGTTCAACTGCAATTACCCTAAAACTAGACTTTCGCGGTTTAATTACTTCAGCAACTCCAGTAATCGTACCGCCGGTGCCAACTCCAGCAACTAAAAAATCTACTTTACCCTCTGTATCTTCCCAAATTTCCTCGGCCGTGGTTGCCCGGTGAATTTTCGGATTAGCGGGGTTGCGAAACTGTTGCAGCATGAAAGCGTCGGGGGTTTCTTCTACAATTTCTTCCGCACGGGCGATCGCGCTTAACATCCCTTCATGTCCCGGAGTTAATTCCAACTGAGCTCCGTAAGCTTTCAGCATCGATCGGCGTTCCGTACTCATCGTATCCGGCATCGTTAAAATCAGACTGTACCCTTTCGCCGCTGCGATCATTGCCAAAGCAATTCCAGTATTGCCTGAAGTCGGTTCAACTAAAATAGTTTTACCCGGTTGAATTAAACCCGCATCTTCTGCCGCCTGAATCATGCTCGCTGCAATCCGATCTTTCACCGAAGCAGCCGGATTCATCCCTTCCAATTTGGCCACAATTTGAGCAACTACTCCTTCGGACTGGGGAATTGTATTGAGCTGAACTAAAGGAGTTCTGCCAATTATTCCTGTAACATCCTTAGCAATTCTCATGGCTTAATTTCTCTCCATTTAAATGTAGTACATGGGATGTGCTTGTTTGCGAACATCCCGCTGTTCGCACAAATCTTGTAATGTATATTTCCCCAAAACAGACCAAGATGCCTGTTGAGCTTCCTGCCATATTTCTAGCACCGCAGTTTTTTCTATTGTTACAGATTCCGAAACTTTTTGGGTCGGGCCACTGCCGTCGCCTTCGAGAGTCGAAAACACCTCTAGCAAAGTAATCTGCCAGGGCTCTTTCGCCAGCAAATAACCGCCTTTAGCACCCCGCAGACTCTGGACAATACTTGCACGCCGCAGCACGGCAAGAATTTGGTCTAGATAGCGTTCCGGTATCTCTTGAGAAGCAGTAAGTTCGTTTACTGTTAGGGGCGAATCCTTCGGGTAGTGGCTCGCCAGTTCCAAGAGCGCTAACAGGGCATATTGTACTCTAGAAGATAGTTCCACATTCCCCACTGGCGATCGAGTTTAAATTGTACATTATATAATAGTACATAATTCCGGTAGGTATACAGGTGTTAGTATATTTTTATTACAAAAACGGTTGGAGAAATCCCGTGAGCAACGTAAATGTAGGTTTAAGCTGTCGGCATTGTCGGTATTACGAGCAGCACGGGCACAGGGGCGGAAACTGCCTGATCCTCGGCGTGGGGGTACAGGGTGGGTGGAAAGCTTGCCCCTTCTTGGTTCCACCCTTTGCACCGTCTTGGGAAGGGCCAGAAGCGGGTAGAGCAGGAGAGTCTCAAATGTTGCAGGGAGCGAGTATATTAAAGGCAATACCGCCCCCTTAAAGTAACTGTTAAGTAGGTAGGCGGATATATGCTGTCTCATCGTTAAGTTTATTCATACTCACCTACTTAAGGGTAGTCAACAGGTGCGAGATATCGCATCTGTCGGCAGTGAGAAGAAAGAAATCAACACAAAGAAAAAAGCAAGTGCGATCGTCGCCTTTGCTTTTGAACTTATTGACGAGTCGATGAGAAAACTTAATTAACGCCAATTCGATACAAATTATCTGTTGTCTAGAAAACTCTGAATTGGCTCTAATATCGCATTGTCACCAAATAAATTCTTTTGCACCGCATTCCTATCACCTACATCGGCGCTCGTAAAATATTAACAGTTAATAACCTTTTATATTTCGTAGTGCCACACCTCAGAAGGTTGCAGAATAATCCGGTGGAGTGGCAGACGATCGATCAAGCCTTGCTGCTCAAAATGACCCAAGGTGCGAGTGACAGTTACGCGACTTGTACCGATGATTTCTGCAATGTCCTGATGCGTTAAAATCATATCGATCAAATGTCCTTGCTCTACCTCAGAACCAAACCTCTTAGCCAGCCAAGTTAATAGTTGATAGAGCATAAAATCAACTCTTTTGTAACCTCGCATTACCATAAATTCTTCAGCCTGCTGAATGTGATTGAGCAAAATATCTCTATTTAGCCAGCGATCGCCCGATAGTAAAATTGCCTCCACTTTAGTGAGGCATTCAATTTGAAAAGGATCGCATTTTGATATCGCTTTGCCGATCGTATCACCAGGCCCCCACAATCCCAAGGTGATAATTGTGCCATCTTCAAGCCACGTTACAGTTCGCACTACTCCACTTTCAATTCGCCACAGAGCATTGCTTCTGTTGGGCAAGTGCGAGCGACGAGAAAATATATGTCTGCTCGTTTCATCAAAAGTTTTAGTGGAAAGAGAAGCAATAGTCATAGCCAGTTACTGAAAGAATAAAAGTTAGTTTGTCCAATGACAGCAGGATAGTGTGGCTGGCAAAAATCTATATAAATTAAAGCTTTACTAGATTCCTGCACCATCTAAGAACTGTGTAATGAATAAATCCGAAGACAGAAATAATTCATGTTTTTCGACCTCGGCTTGCTCTGATTGAGTTGTTTTGAGCGGAGATAATTGAGATTTTAAAAAATCCACCTGCTCTTCTAAATCCTTAATTCTATCGAACAAAGCTCGAATAGCTTGAGCTTCCAAATCCGGTAAGCCTTGAGAATTTAAAGCATCTTCCACCTGCTTTTTCCGAGAGATAATGCGGCCGGGGATTCCCACAACTGTGCAATCGCTAGGGACATCCCGCAGCACTACCGAACCCGCACCAATCCGAACATTATTGCCAATTTGAATATTGCCTAAAACCTTAGCACCGGCTCCCACAACTACATTTTCTCCCAGCGTCGGATGCCGTTTTCCTATTTCTTTACCCGTGCCGCCAATGGTGGCTCCTTGATAAATTACAGCATAATCTCCAACGATCGCAGTTTCGCCAATTACCACCCCCATGCCGTGGTCGATAAACACCCCCCTACCAATTTTTGCTCCTGGGTGGATCTCAATACCTGTTAAAAAGCGACTTACTTGGGAAATCAAGCGCGGTACAAACGGCAGGCCAGCGGAATAAAGCCAGTTTGCTATCCGGTGCAAAAAAAGTGCTTGCAGTCCGGGATAGCAAAATAATACTTCCAGCCAGTTGCGGGCCGCGGGGTCGCGTTCGTAAATAATTTGCAAGTCACTGAACATATTTAGTCTCGCCGTGTTTGGGTTATACAGTATCGGCAGTGCCAACGGTTTAAGCTGCATAAAGCAGTATTGGTTTTGGCATTCTTACATATAATACTATAACCCGACCGAATTACAGTAGTTTAGTTGAAAAAAATTTTCTTTCCCCAGCCCTTTCTAAGCTGCCTCCGATATTTTCCGCGAAACAAACGGTACAGCTTGTTTGACTTCTTGCCGCAGCGGAATCTCGATCGAGAATTCCGTCCCCAATCCCGGTGTCGAATCGCAGCGCAGCGCACCCTTGTGCTTTTCTACGACAATTTTATAGCTGATGGACAGTCCCAATCCTGTCCCTTTTCCGACCGGTTTCGTCGTAAAGAAGGGGTCGAACAGCCGTTTTTTGACATTTTCTGCCATACCGGGGCCGTTGTCAGATATCCGCACAATTATTTTGTCAGGGATTGAATATTCTGTGGTTATGGCGATCGCGATCGGATTGGCTTTCGCTGCTTTGGGCCCGCGATCGAAGTTGTAACTCTCAAGGGCGTCGATCGCATTAGCCAGAATATTCATAAACACCTGATTTAATTGTCCGGCATAGCACTCTACTAAAGGTAAATTGCCGTAGTTTTTAACAATCTCGATCGGCGGGCGATCGCCTGTAGCTTTCAGGCGGCTTTGCAGAATTAGCAGAGTGCTGTCAATGCCTTCATGGATGTTGACAGGTTTCATTTCGCTTTCGTCTAAACGAGAGAAATTCCGCAAAGATTTGACAATTTGAACAATGCGATCTGCTCCTATTTTCATCGAAGATAGCAGTTGCGGCAAATCTTTGCTGAGAAAGTCAAAGTCAATATTTTCTAAATACTCGGAAATTTCAGAGGGAGGGTGTAAATATTGTTTTTGGTAGAGTTTTACCAACTCCAACAAATCGCTAGTATATGCGCTGGCGTGGTGGATGTTGCCGTAAATAAAACTAATAGGATTGTTCACTTCGTGGGCAACACCAGCAACTAATAAACCCAAACTAGACATTTTTTCCTGCTGAATCAATTGGCTTTGAGTTTGCTGCAACTCTTGCAAAGTTTGTTCTAGCCTTTGAGATTTAGCCGTGCGTTCTGCTGCTATTTTTTCAATTAAAGCGGTATAATTCCACAAGCTCATTAGATAAAGTGTCCCCGCCAAAGTTAAGATTGTCCCCAAAACTAAAACAGTCAAAGAGCGCCAAAATCTTAGAGGATTAATGTACTCTGGCGTTAGTCGCAGTTGCAGCAACCACCTGCGATTTTCAATATTGAGAATGCGGGTGCAACTGCTGCCATCCGGGCAGTAAGCTCTTTCCCCAATTTGGAGTTGATTTTTAATGTTTTCGTCGGTGACGATCCTTTTAGTCTTTGCTTCATAAAAGGCGAGAAATCTTTCTGCTTCAGGAGCCATAGCATCTTGAAGATACACATTAACAAAGTTGAGTTGAGTTTCCTGTAAAGCTGACTTAACAATAGCATCAACGAGCAAAATTCCCAATGCAAAACCTTTCAAATTTTCTGGATTTCTAGCAGTTAATTTTTGTGACCATTCGCCGCCGGTGTCGTCAGCAGAAATTTGACTAAAAATTGGCAAAAATACGAAGACGCTTGGTTGATTTTGTGAAGACCATTTTTGGCGGTCAGTCGCGATAATTTCTTGTCTTTTGACGGCTTTTTCTAACGCTAGCCGATTAGCAGTCAAATCTAAACCTAAATCTATTTCATCAGTCAGGAATTGCGGAGAGTCAGAAACACTGGGCAGCCAAGCGATCGCCTTCAGGCTCGGATGGCGGTACAGGGCAGGACCAACAAATGTATTAATTTCGGGCTTTTTAACGCCGTCAAATACGCTGTAAAATGCTCCCACCGCCCGAATTATTTCTAAATTGCCGCTAACATCTCTCTGAATGTCTGTAGCTATTTTGTCCAGCCGGTCTTGCAGTTCGGCTTGCATGGATTTGTATTCCCAATTGTACGCAACTGAAGAGGCGATCGCAGACAATCCTAATCCTGCACAAAGTGTTAATCCTGCCTGGATGTAACGGCGATAACTAAGTAAAGTGCTAGTTGCTAAATTCTTGAATTTGTTAGCAGTCATATTCTTCACCTATCTTTTTTCTAGTTCTCGTTCTCAGGCTCTGCCTGGGATTTCTCGTTTTTCTCGTTCTCAAGCTCTGCCTGGGAATGAATTTCAGGAGGCTCTGCCTCCGATTTAGAGCCACGAGACAGCATTACCAGGCACGAGCCTGGTAACGATGTGGGAGCAGTGTTTTGTAGAAGATCCCGGATAGTATTTTGAGTAAGATGCAGTCGCTGATTTAAATTGAATAGGCAGGAAAAGTCATGGCGTGTTTGGGCTTGACGTAAACCTGCTGATCTCGCGTTAACTGTAGAGAATCGAAGCGCTCGCGACTCACGTAAGCTGTTACTACCTGCTCCGATTCTAACAGTAACTCGGTTTGTATTTCCCGCCCTAAATGAATGATGCGACTGACTGTTGCTAATGCAAAACCCGACTGCGGCTTAGTTTGAATTTCCACATCGTGGGGGCGCAAAAACACTAAATCAGAATGGGCTGCTCCGTTATTGTGAGCCGTTGTGGCGTTGCTGGCGAACAAACCCGCAGCATTCGGCAGCACATTGACAGGCCCAATAAAACTCATCACAAAAGCTGATGCAGGTTTGTCGTAAATTTCAGCAGGAGTGCCAACTTGTTCGACTCTACCTTTGTTCATCACCACAATTTCATCGGCTACTTCCATAGCTTCTTCTTGGTCGTGAGTCACAAAAACTGTGGTGATGTTAACTTCTTTGTGAAGGTTGTGCAACCACGATCGCAATTCTTTGCGGACTTTAGCATCTAATGCTCCAAAAGGTTCGTCTAGCAGCAGCACTTTTGGTTGAACTGCTAGAGCTCTCGCCAAAGCAACCCGCTGCCGCTGGCCCCCAGAAAGTTGCGAAGGATAGCGATCGCCCAAACCTGTCAACTGAACTAAATCCAAAAGTTCCTCAACCCGCCTGCTAATAGAACCTTTAGGAACTTTGCGAATTTCCATCGCAAAAGCAATATTTTTCCGAATAGTCATGTGTTTGAATAAAGCGTAGTGCTGAAACACAAAACCGATATGGCGTTCCTGCACCGACTGATGAGTAGCATTTTCACCAGTCAGGTAAATCTGACCGCTGTCCGGCGGTTCTAGCCCCGCGATCATCCTCAGCAGAGTCGATTTCCCGGAACCGGAAGGCCCCAACAGCGCGACTAAAGATCCCCTTTTAATTTCCAAATTCACGTTGTCAATTGCGTGGAAGGAGCCGAAGTGTTTCGATACGTTCTGAACTGTAATGCTCATGAGTCTATTTACCTATTTTTGGAGTTAAAAAAGTAAACTCCGCTTATCTGACAGATTTACAGTAGTATATCCTGAAAATAATATTTTGCAAGGTCTGTAACTTTTTGTATAGGATCTCGATGCCCTCCTGATGGGGACTACGTTTCAAAGTTGAGGCTGGCGGGCCGTTCGAGTTAAACCGTCAGCGTTTCGAGATGTGGCTGTAGCGGTAAATGCGATCGTCCCAGAATAAGCAATGCTGAAATTACGCAGAAACCGGGTTGGATGGACGAAAATACTGCATCAAAACCTTTAAAACCTTTAATCCGCGTAAAAAACCCGGTTTCTTTGCTGTCGCTCTATATTTTAGGTCTGCCGACAATTCCCCGACTGCCGGCGATATTGAAGATTTCAGGTAGGAATTGCTCAATCTGAGGTGCGATCGCACACAATTTAGATCACAATAGTTAATTCAGAAGCCAGCCAGCTTCACCTTTGAGAAACTGACAGAATAGTAAATTCTAACCAGAACACCACTATGGGAAAACCAACAGGCTTTATCGAATTCTTGCGCGAATTGCCCTCCGAACTCTCACCAGTCGAAAGAGTCCACAACTGGGACGAATTTCACCTGCCGATGGATGAGGACAAACTCCGCACCCAAGGCGCGCGCTGCATGGATTGCGGCATTCCGTTTTGCCACACGGGTACAATTATCAGCGGCATGGCAAGCGGCTGCCCGATTAACAACCTCATCCCCGAATGGAACGACCTAGTATATCGCGGACTGTGGAAAGAAGCCCTAGACAGACTCCACAAAACGAACAACTTCCCTGAATTCACCGGCCGCGTCTGTCCCGCCCCCTGCGAAGGCGCTTGCGTGCTCGGCATCAACAACCCGCCGGTGACGATTAAAAACATCGAAGCGGCAATTATCGATAAAGGCTGGGATGAAGGCTGGATTACCGCCGAACCACCTGCCAAACGCACCGGCAAAAAAATCGCCGTCATCGGTTCCGGGCCCGCAGGTTTGTCCGCCGCCGCGCAACTAAATAAAGCCGGTCATTGGGTAACAGTATACGAAAGAGCCGATCGACCAGGCGGCCTGCTAATGTATGGCATCCCCAACATGAAGCTAGACAAAGAACAAGTCGTAATGCGCCGCCTCAAAGTCCTCGAAGACGAAGGCGTGACATTCGTCTGCAACACCGAAGTCGGCAAAGACTTGCCAGCAGAACAACTGCTAAAAGAATACGACTCAGTTGTGCTCTGTACCGGCGCCACCAAACCCCGCGACTTGGGCATCCCCGGCCGGGAATTAAAAGGCATCCACTTCGCAATGGACTTTTTAACTGCCAACACCAAAGCAGTTTTAGACAAGAGCACCAACGATAACTTCATCTCCGCCGAAGGCAAAGATGTCGCGATCATCGGCGGCGGCGACACCGGCACCGACTGCGTGGGCACCTCCATTCGCCACGGCTGCAAAAGCCTGGTACAGCTAGAAATCCTGCCGAAACCGCCCTCAGAACGGGCGGCCAACAATCCCTGGCCCGAATGGCCGAAAGTCTACCGCCTCGACTACGGCCAAGAAGAAGCAGCAGCCAAATTCGGCGACGACCCCCGCGGCTATCTCACCACGGCGACAAAGTTCGAGGGCGACGAAAACGGCAATGTCAAAGCTGTGCACACCGTTGAGGTGGAGTGGGCGAAAAACGAGAAAGGGCAGTTCATTCCGAACCACATCCCGGGCACCGAAAAAGTTTTGCCCGCACAGCTTGTCTTGCTAGCGATGGGCTTCCTCGGCCCGGAACAGCCTTTGCTGGATGCGCTGGGATTGGAACGGGACGCGCGCAGCAATGTGAAAGCCGAGCACGAAAAATATACAACCAGCATTCCGGGAGTTTTCGCGGCTGGTGACTGTCGCCGGGGACAAAGTTTGGTGGTTTGGGCGATTAACGAAGGGCGGGGCGTGGCCCGGGAGTGCGACCTTTATCTGATGGGGAGCACTGATTTGCCTTAGTTGGTAGGATTTACAGTAGGGAGACGGCGCCGTGCCCAAGGCGTGTCAACTTAAGCTTTTCGTCCGCCAGTCCTCCCGCCTACCCGGCAGTCCGCCAGGGAATGAATTCCCTGTCTAATAGCGAAAGTCCTCTGAAGAGGACTAATCAGTTTACAAGTCTTTTTCTCACTCCTCTTAAGAGGAATTTAGTTTTGAGGCAGGGGTTGAAACCCCTGCCGGACTGAGGGTTTAACGCCTTTGTTGACCGGAGCAAAGACACGGCAGTGCCGTTTCCCTACCCGAGAACCTGTACTTCACTCGGCTGAAAACTGGTATATTACGCATTAGTTTGTAGTCAGGACTTCAGTCCTTTCTTTTCTCAGGACTAAAGTCCTGACTGCGAACCTATTTTGCTAAAATACAAGTACATAAACAACATAAATTTGATACATTGTTCAGGTTTGCTGCAACAAATCTACTAAATTAAAAACTTATGACTACTCATCCTATCAACCGCGCCACTACCCTCAAAACTGCCTATCAAGTCTGTAATCCTCTCCAATCCTTAGAAGGTGCAGATCTCGATCGCTATTATGTTGATTTATCGGATGTTCGCAAAACCGAAGCGATCGCAGGTGTCAGTAACATTTTAGACTGTCAAGAACCAGAACAGTTTACCACAATCCTGTTTACCGGACATCGCGGCTCTGGCAAAAGTACCGAATTGAAGCGAATTCAAAAAGAGTGGGAAAAAGATTATCGCGTCATTTATCTGGAAGTCAACGAGGAGACAGATATTAATGATGTCGGTTATACAGATTTCTATTTAATTGCCATTAAGCGAGTTGAGTTTGAAATGCGCCGGCTGGGGCTGAAATTAGATTCTCGACTGATGGATAATTTTGAGGCTTGGTTTAAGGATGTCACCGAAGAAACAGAACGAACCGTTGAAAGTTCCATCAGCATCGAAGGAGAAGCAACTTTGGGGCCGGAAGCTCCATTTTTAGCGAAGTTGTTGGTCAAATTACTGGCACAAATCAAAGGTTCTGATAAGCAGAAAAAAACAATTCGCCAAACTTTAGAAAAAGATATTTCTAGATTGAAAGCCGATATCAACTTGCTGTTAAATGATGCTGTCAAAAAGCTGCGTAAAAAGTTTCCTAACTATAAAGGTTTTTTAATTATATTTGATAATTTAGACCGCGTTCCTCCCAAGGTGGCAAACCATTTATTTTTTGACTATGCCGCCCAACTTCAAGAACTGAACTGTACGATGATTTATACAGTTCCGCTGGGAGCTCTGTACTCGTCTCAAAATGCCGTCAAGAATTTTGACTGTCCTCACATTGTCCCGATGGTCAATATTTATGAATTTAATCGAGATAGCTGTGACTTAAACTACAATGAAGTTAGCTTAAATGCTATGGCTAAGTAGTCAAACAAAATTAATTACACAAACAACTAATATGATATAATAAAAAATATCAAGTTTTGTTCAAAGAGGT
>NZ_JAUBSD010000084.1:0-34937 GCF_036704575.1 Microcoleus sp. K5-D4 | reverse complement strand
CTGGCTTTTCGCTCATCTGACTACATTACCATATTTTTCGGCTCTCTGCGGAACTATTTTTTACCTGAATCCTTACCCTCAGTTATCTCTAGACGGTTAAGATAACCTCTCGCTATTCCCATACCACCAATGTAAATCTCTCCCTCAGATCCATCAGTAACAAGCTCAAGATTATCCTTGTGAGAATGGCGTGGATATTTGAATAGATAAATTTGAGTATTTAAAATGGGGCGACCAATTGGTATGGTTTCCTCACCAGCTTCTACTTGATGAATGGTTGACCAAATAGTTGTCTCAGTCGGCCCGTACATATTCCAAAGGGAGGAACTTCGCTCTAGCAATTGATTGGCTAAGTGTCGATTGAGAGGTTCTCCTCCACAAAGAATTTTTAAATTGCGATCGCCTTGCCAATTAACGGCTAATAGCATTTTCCAGGTTGCAGGAGTTGCCTGCATGACTGTAGCGCCAAATTCAGTGATCGTTTTAGATAACTTCATTGGATCGATGGCGACTGCGCGACTAACTATCACAACTCGAGCACCAATTATTAATGGTAAAAAAAGTTCTAAAACAGCAATATCAAAGGATATCGTAGTGACTGCTAGTAGTACATCTTGTTCTGTCAATCCTGGTTCTTGTTTCATCGATAGCAGAAGATTGACTACAGCACGGTGAATAATTTGCACGCCTTTTGGTTTACCCGTTGAACCGGAGGTGTATATTGTATAGGCTAAATCATCAGGTGTGACTTCGCTATCTAAATTATCTTCGCTGAATTGCTCAATTTCTTGCCAATCTGAGTCTAAACATACCACTCGCATACCATTTCTTTTAGGTAGGGAGCTGAGAAGATGGGTTTGGGTAAGTAGTAGCGGAAGCTGGGAGTCTTCCAACATAAAAGCTAACCGGTCTTCGGGATAAGTTGGGTCAAGAGGGACGTAAGCACTACCGGCTTTTAAGACTCCCAGAAGTCCGATTAACATATTCAGCGATCGATCAACACATACTCCAATAAGCGTCTCTGACTTAACCCCTAAGCTTTTCAGATAATGTGCTAATTGATTGGATTTATTATTTAATTCTTGATAAGTTATTTTCTCGGTTTTAAAAATAGCAGCAATAGCATAGGGTGTTTGCCTTACTTGGAATTCTACTAACTTATGAATGCAGAAGTTTTCGGGGGTTCTCATTACAAACCTTGATAAATAAGTTGTTACGAACCTAGCTCACGACGCTCTGTAGGCTTTTAAGCATTGATTAGGTAGCCATTGCTGGTGCTTTACCGTCTTTATTTTGCTTGCAAAGCCAGTAATCAATGACACCAAACTTTTGGTCGTGGTAGAGGCTTACATAATTTACTAGACCTAACTATGTTCATCCGGAATAAAAGGAAAATTTAGGTAAATTTATAATTCCATTCCGCACCCTCAACTGTCACATCGGTTATCTCGAGTTAATGGCGGTAAATCCATCTCCGATTTTTAAGTAAAAATACTGAGAATAATGGTTGGTTTAGAATGATTATTACTCCCAGGAAGAATGGCGATTATTTTGATCGGGCAATGCACACTAAAAGATATCAGCTCAGCGAGGGTTGCCTTAAACTCTTGCCTGCTAAGTTTTCCAGCTTGCTTGTTACCCCGCTAGCTCAGTTTGGCTTCAGAAAGTGCTATTTACCAGATGCGATCGCCCTGTCACCCATAACTGCATGAGTTGAGTTCACTAAACCTATGCAGAGCATTCATCAACTTCTTTGAAGGACGGGCATCTTTCCCTAAGTTCTACTCAACGCCTGACCAGTAATCAATTCATTACCCCCAAAAAATACAAATTGTTGGTGATAAATTCCTCAATTTTCCTGGGAAGTTGGGGATTGTTTTTGCTAGTATTAACCACAAAATTTCAAACAAAATATAAACCGTAAGCAGCATCAACTCTCTCGCAAACATCAAGGTTAAAATCATCGTTTTCAAGCTTGTGGGGTGCCATGAATCACGAAAAAATGGCAAATGCTAGAGAGAATTTTAAGGAAAAACTCTCTATAAAAGTGGTGCAGGAAAACCAAGTCATTGTTGTTGAAAATATGGCAGTCAATAACTGGGTAAAAACTCACTTCTTAGCTAAAGTAATTAGCGATTGCGGATGGTCAAAATTGACCCTACCGTTGAAATACAAGGCTGAAAGAGACGGTAAAACTTACTTAGACATTGGTCGGTTTTTTGCACCATCGAGTAAGAGTTTCCACGTAGGTCTGAATCAGGTGGCTCGCCTTCTGTTGGAAGTGCGTAGCTTGACTTGTTGCAATTGCCAAACAAAGCACGATAGAGATGTGAACTCTGCTATCATTATTGGCGATGAAGGGCTTGGATTATTAGCGTTAGGAACTAGCACTACTGCCCATGGACAGAATGTAAGTTCGACGTTTGGAAGGAAATGTTCGATATGAGCGGCTGTTCCGGTTGAAATTGGAAGCTTACACCATAGGGAGTAGTGGACAGAACTCTGGATCTGCATACCAGCCCACACCCCCTACCCCCCGCCTAGCTCTACTGTGTACAGACAAGTTGATCGCTGACCCATATTGTAGAAACCCTGTTTCCTGGATTCTTGATTTCTCGTTTTGCCGAATCAATAACTTAAAATTCATGAAAATAAGCTTCCTTTCTGAGATTCATGCGAAACTTGGGTTTCAGGAATGGTGTTGAAAGATTTCGGACTTGTGTTTACACGCTAGCCCCCTAGCCAGAGAGCCATTTTCCCACTTTTTTCTGGCCCATCAAAATAAATAAAAGTTGTCTCCCCTTCGGGGCAGGCAGTATTATCAGGTACAATCTTGGTAGACAGTCTGTTTTAACTGCCTGCTTTGGTAGATCGAATCATAAATACCTTCGCTAGCTCGATCGAATTTATGGTTCACAAATCCTGCAGAGGCTAGGTGCATCGACGATGGACTAAAAAATCTAAAATCTGAAGTCTCAAATCTCAATTCGGTTAATTTTGTGTCGTTTCTAGGACTGTTGTGACGAGTGCAACCCAATCCACATATGGTACTTCGCACAGAAGGCGGCAATCGCTACTTGCCGCTCTCCGGCAGCAATTGCTGGACAGTAGGGCGGAGCGATGACAATAATTTTGTACTGACAGATCGCTGGATTTCCCGTAATCACGCGATGTTACAGCAAATGGAGACAGGAGAGTTCTACCTGATCGACTTGGGCAGCCGCAATGGTTCCTTTGTCAACGGGCGGCGGGTCAGTATTCCTGTCACTCTCAGAAATGGCGATCGGATTATTTTCGGTCAAACCGAATTGGACTTCTACAACCCAACCGCCGGCCATCGGCACGATCCACCAATACACGAGACAGACTCTGAAGATTTTACGGCGACTTTGACGGTGCGTAGCCTGATTAGCGTCATGGTAATGGACATCCGAGACTTTACAGTTTTGACTAGGCAGCTAGACGAAACCCTCCTCTCGGAAGTCATCGGCAATTGGTTCCGCAAAGCAGGACAGATCATTCGCGAACACGGCAGTTGGGTGGACAAATACATCGGTGATGCCATCATGGCGGTCTGGTTCCACAAAACCAGCGGTGTCAGCAGCGAGGAAATGATGCGGATTTGCCAAGCTTTGAGCGAACTGCACAAGGCAACAGACGAACTCAGCAGCCGTTACCCCCTGCCTTTTCCTTTGCGAGTCGGGGCCGGCATCAATACTGGTTATGCAATGGTGGGAAATTCTGGCAGCAGCGACCGATCGGACTATACCGCCTTGGGAGATACTGTAAACGCAGCATTTCGCCTGGAATCTTGCACCAAGCAACTCGGCAAGGATATCGCTGTGGGAGAAACTACCTACAAATACCTGACGCAATTGGGGGCCCAGGGCGCTTTCGAGCAGCACACCGTTGCTTTAAAGGGTTACGACACTCCCACCGTGACTTACGGCGGTACTTATGCTGATTTGAATGCTTTTCTCAAAACGAAAGGAAAAAGTTCTTGATAGCGAGAAAATTGGGTGCGGGGCAAAAATTAACCCCTTAAAATAGCAGTCCGAGTTTTTCATTTGCAGGGCCTTATATAAACTTGTCTGCGATGCTCAAAAGTCGGTCATTATCATATATTGTCCGCGTTGTCAATACCCCAATGTAAATTTTATAACAGCCCTCTACCTATTGCGGATTTATCTGAAAAACTGCATAAGCAAAATGGTAGTCTCTACATAAATGCTGTGTATGAAATTGGGAGACAAAACTTCATGAAACGATTGGGTCGTCTATTGGCAGTATTGGGCTTAGTGCTGGGCTGCTTTGCATGGGCTGGAGACCAAAGCGCGATCGCGGCGTCATTAAGCCGTATCGTCTTGCCATCATCCTCGCTCCTAGCTGTTGAAGCTCCGGCTAGAACCAATCGCGCCGATGAGAAGCTTGCCACAGAATACGGCAAAAAACTTGATTTGAACAACAGCGCCGTCCGGGACTTTCGGGAATTTCGAGGGTTGTATCCCACTTTAGCTCGACTAATTATTAAGAATGCTCCTTACGAAAATGTTGAGGACGTACTCAATATTTCAGACTTGACGGATGCTCAGAAAAAAGTGCTGCAAGCTAACATGGACAAATTCACCGTAACTGATGTTGAATCAGTCTTTATTGAAGGAGACAACCGGTTGAATAATGGTCTCTACGACTAGGTAGCAGCGGGTCTCATTTGAAGGCAGAAGTCATTGGGCAGAAGGCATTCGGCAGAAAGAAAATATTTTTTTTTCTATAGGCTGATGACTTCTGCCTTTAATTTCTGAACACTTACTTTCAACCACCATTGGGCAAAAGCCGACCAAAATTCGCTAGATTGAAATAAGCGGGTTCCCAAGATTCCTCTGTAGACTGAATTCTTTAATATAAAATCTAAAATATAAGCTCGCTCGACTGACATTAGTTCAAGTCCCCAGATTCATCTGTAGACTCAATTCTAAAATCTAAAATCTAAAATCTAAAATCTAAAATCTAAAATCGACTGGCGGCAGACTTATGACTGACAAATTTGACGTATTGGTAATAGGTGCTGGCGCGGCGGGTTTGTACACAGCACTTTGCCTGCCAGAGCATTTGCACGTGGGCTTGATCAATAAAAATACCCTGCCTGTTTCTGCCAGCGATTGGGCTCAAGGAGGGATTGCCGCGGCGATCGCCCCTGAAGATTCGGCAGCACTGCACGTTCAGGATACACTGGCTGCAGGAGCCGGTCTTTGCGATTTGGATGCGGTGAAATTTTTAGTTGAGGAAGCTTCGGCCTGCATTGACTCCCTAGTGAAAATGGGCGTTGCATTCGATCGCACCGGCCCCGATTTAGCCCTCACCCTAGAAGCAGCCCACTCCCGCCGCCGAGTTCTCCACGCCGCCGACACTACGGGCAAAGCCGTTATCAGTACGCTGACAGCAAAAGTATTGAGCCGCAAAAACATTCAACTCGTATCTCCTGCCTTTGCTTTGAGTCTGTGGCTAGACGCAACCGGGCGCTGCCAGGGGATTAGCTCGATTTGTGGCTCACGAGTCAAGTGGCTGCAGGCCAAAGCCGTGGTGCTGGCGACAGGCGGCGGCGGACAGGTTTTTGCTCAAACGACCAATCCGTCGGTAAGTACCGGGGACGGGGTGGCAATTGCGTGGCGCGCCGGGGCGCTGCTGCGAGACTTAGAATTTGTGCAGTTTCACCCGACGGCACTGAGCACAGCGGGCGCGCCTCGGTTTCTCATTAGCGAAGCGGTGCGGGGAGAAGGAGCTCATTTGGTTGACAGTAAGGGATATCGCTTTGCTTTTGACTCTCACCCCAGCGGGGAACTCGCCCCTAGGGATGTTGTCAGCCGCGCTATTTTCCGCCACTTGCAAAAGACGGGGGAACCTCATGTTTGGCTGGATTTGCGCCCGATTGCGGTCGATCGACTGCGCTACAGGTTTCCCAATATTATTCAAGTGTGCGCTGACTGGGGAATTGATATTTTTTCCGAACCGGTGCCGGTGACGCCCGCAGCCCATTACTGGATGGGAGGGATTGTCGCTGACAAGTTCAACCAAACTTCGATTCCGGGTTTGTACGCGGTGGGAGAAACTGCGAGCACGGGGGTACACGGCGCTAATCGGTTGGCGAGCAATTCGCTGCTGGAATGTCTGGTTTTTGGGGCGCAGATGGGACTTTTGCAGCTAGAAGGTGGAACGCCCGAGGCATTCGCCGATCGGTTCGAGGCGGGGGAAATCTTGGAAAAATCGATTTCTGAAAAGGACATTGAGGCGATCGAAAAGTTGCGGGTCGAATTGCCGAATTTGGTGTGGCAGAGTGCGGGAATTTGCCGGGGACAACGCGATTTGGAAAGTGCGATCGTCCAACTTGAGATTTGGCGGCAAGAATTTGCTTCGTTGCCTTTGAGTCAAACGCTTGATAATTTACGGCCCGGACAAATTATTGATTTTTCCCCTGCTGAGGCGGAGAATAGCTCGATTTTGCGAAATTGGGGAGAAGTGGGGAATTTATTGGATATCGGCTATTTAATTGTCAAAAGTGCTGCGTTTCGCACCGAAAGTCGCGGCGGTCATTACCGAGTGGACTATCCCCTCACCGATCCGGATTGGTGCAGCCATACTTTAATTAACCAATCGAATTGGTACAAATCTCCGCGAATAGAAGATTGAAAATTTATTGAAAATTTAGGGTCAGCGCGTTCCCGTACCGTCACTTTCGGGGCTCCCGTTCGGGGGTGGTTCGTATTGTTTTGGGTCATTTGGAAACCTAGAGGTTTGTGCAACTGTCAAAACTCTCGGCGTCGATGGCGTCGGAGTCTTGCCCGTGCTACGGGTTTTTGTTAAGTTGCTAGTTGAGTTGCTGGCAAGTCGAGCCGCATTTGCGGTGCCGACTATATTCACTTGCAGGCAGGCAGCCAGGGTTGCCGTTGTTGTGAGCTTAATCAAAGTACGCATAGTATTCACAGCCTTATTCAAATCACCGCAATAGATCCACGTCTGTACCACCTATTATATCTGTCAATTTCCGTATTTCCACTGATATCTTTACATTTACTTTAATTAACTTTCATAAGTTTACATAAACTTTTTTACATTAAGGCTTTTTGGCGATTTGAATTTGGTTTCAGGTTGTGATTTATTTTAATATTTTGTAACATTTAGATAAGACGGCAAGTTGCTCTCATAAGTTTTATATTTTGCTAAATCTATCTAATGGCAGATGACAGATATAAGAATTTTAATTTGTGTGATTTTAGATTTTAGATTTCACTATTTTGGACATTTTTTTGAACGGTTTCAAAAAGCTTAGAAGCCTTACAGTTTAAGGAGGGAGCTATTTTTTTTAGTTAGCTGCAGCTGCATACGGGACGCCTGAAATAATATTTACCTTACAGCCCAAGTAGGGTTTGAAGTATAAAAATTACTCAAATTTTGTCTGAAATAATTGAGTTTTTAGATAAAAAATTGAATAATTACAAATGACTTATCAATATCGGACTGGGGACTTTACCTACAGTGGCATTATTTTTTGAAACGGGTCTTAATTAATAAAAGTGATATTGATTTTTCCCGCGTTCTTTAGCACGATACATCGCAACATCGGCATTCTTAACTAAAATCTCTGGCTCTTGACCGTCAATGGGATATAAACTAATGCCAATACTTGTAGTTACAGAAACTGTATGTTCTTCTAAAATAAAAGGCTGCATGATGGCGTCGCAAATTTTTTCCGCTACTTTCGCAGCTTCCTCGCGACCTGGAATTGCGGGCAAAATGACTGTGAACTCGTCGCCGCCCAACCGGGAGATGGTATCGCTACCGCGCAAGCATTTTTTGAGCCTATTGGCAACTGTTTTTAAGAGTAAATCGCCCACATTGTGTCCGAGATTGTCGTTGATTGACTTAAATCCATCTAAATCTAAAAACAGTAAAGCTACCAATTCTTGAGTGCTGGAGGCTATTTCTAGAGACCGATGCAAGCATTCGTAGAACCTTTGGCGGTTGGGCAAACCGGTAAGGGCATCGTGATAAGCTTGGTGGCTGAGTTCAGCGTTTTTTTGTTCTAGGGCATTTGCCCGGAGTTGGCGCTCGGTAATATCTCTGATTGCTCCGACTAAAAATAGGTTGCCTGCAGCATCTTTATGCAGGGATCTTTTAGTCGCAATCAGATGCGTAATTCCGTGAGCGTCAGTAAAATATTCTTCATTTTCTCGCGGCTGGTGAGTTTGAAATACTAATTCGTCTTGCTGCCAAAATATCTCGGCTTCGGCTTGGGGAAATAATTCGTAATCGGTTCGGCAGGTTAAAATTTCTAAAGGATAGCCAATAAACCGACAATATGCCTGATTCAAAACAACGCAGCGGTGATTTCGATCTTTGACAAAAATGGGGTCGGGAATTGTATCGATTAGCGATTGTAAAAATTCTTTAGACCGTTTTAATTCTTCTTGCAAGTGAGCCAGATAACCCACAACAGCAGCACCAGAACCCACAAGACTAAGGATGGGAGGAATTAACGGTAGCCACCAACCGGCTAAAAAAACTAAGTATAAAGTGGCACTCAGACCGAGACAGATACTGGATAAACAATAAGCCGATCGACCAAGCGATCGCAAATTCCAACTCACCTTTGCTCCCGCCCAAGACCAAAGTAAAATCCACAGCAACTCCGCAGCCTCTGGCCAGACATTGATAGCCCCGCGCCCGTCGAGGGCCGCACTCAAAATTTGGCTCAAGAAATGAGCCTGAAGCTCGACTCCCGGTATTTGCTGGGGAGGACCAAACCAACCGGAACTGTAAGCATTTTGGTAAAAGTCTTTGAGGCTGGGGGCATTTGAGCCGATCAAGACAACGCGCGATCGTACAAAATCAGCGGGTACTTTGCCAGAAAGCACATCGCTCATCGATGCAGTGCGAAAACTGCCTCGCGGGCCGCGCAGGTTGGTCAAAATTTGATAGCCACGGCTGTCCGATCGAACGTAAGCACCGTCATTCGGTTGAAAAGGCCGAAAAACCCCCTTGCCTAACTGCAAGTATTTAGGATTGACTCTTGCTCGTTGAGGGGAAATCCCTTCAGTTTGAAGGTAAAGCAAAGCCAGTCTGAGTGCAAAACTTTTATGAGTTTTGCCGTCTCCGGGCCAAGCGTAGAGCAAAGTTCGCCGGACTTTTGAGTCAGCGTCGATGACAACATTGTTGAAACCGATTCGATCGAGCTGGTCAAGTACCGGAGGTGGCCGAACTCCGAAGCGGGTTTCGTCTGGCATCAACTCAATGCCGATTAAGTTGGGAATAGTTTTAAAAGTTTTGAGCAATTCGGCGTTACCCGGTTGAGTTGGCAAATCTCGGTAAACGTCGAGGCCGATCGCCCGCGGCTTGCCAGCGTGCAATTTTTGCAGCAATTGGGCCAAGACAGCATCCGAAATTGGGTAGCCGTATTTTTGCAAGTCAGCTTCCTTAATTTCTACAATGACGATGCGCGAGTCAATTTGTTCGGCCGGCCGCCACCGCACAAATTGGTCGAAAGCAGCCCATTCCCACACCTGAAAAAATCCAAACCAGCGCATTACAATGACCGTACTAGCAACGGCACTCGCAGTAATCAATACTCGGCGTTCTCGATCGACCCATTTTTTGATAGTTTTTAGCATATTTTGAGGATTTGGGCCTCGCCCTTTGAGCATCTAAACTACTACTACCTATAGGTTTTACATCTCCAGGGCGATCGGCTCAGTCGATTTTAGATTTTAGATTATCCAATTTTTTGGTTTTTCGGTGCGGGCGAGTCGATTTTAGATTTTAGATTTTAGATTTTAGATTTTAGATTATCCAATTTTTTGGTTTTTCGGTGCGATCGGGCTGCAAGACGAGAAACCGGGTTTCGCAACCAAAATATGTCATTTTAACAATCATTCTGGAAGCAGAAACCCGGTTTATTGCATTTTTATGTAAAAGTTTTATTAGTTATTGACCGATCTAAATACTAGAAATCCACAATTTGTGGGAAAATTTTTCTTTCTCACTAATTCTTACTATTTTTTTATTGATTATAGATGCAAAATTTTAGATTGATTTTGCAGCACGAGCCAAGGAGAAACTAAGTTAAAAACCAGGATATTTCCAGCCCATCAATCTAAAATCTGTCATCTATAATCTTCAACTTTCCTGTCAGTTTTGAAAGTTGCGCGGACCGGTGTAGCCCGATAAATCAGCGAGTTTATCCAAAGATTGTGTCCCCGCATAAAACTGACCATTAATCTCCCAAGTCGGGAAACCTTTAACATTTGCAGCAGCAGCTTGGCAAATTTCAGCGCGGGAATTTTGCCCCCTGGGATCGCATTCAAAATAATCAATTATTTTGGCTGCTTCTTTGCCGAACAGCATTTTTTGGTCGTGGCAGTGGGGACACCAGTAAGCGCCGTACTCTTTAGCGCCGATTTGTCGGAGGTGGCGGGCCAAAGCAATTTGTGCCGGGCCGGAGGTTGTAGTGACGGCAGGGGCTGCAAGTCCGGGGGTAGAGACAATAGGAGGAGGTGAGTTGACGCTGTTATAAAGTCCCAAGGCGGCGATCGAACTCACCATTGCCACCAAAATGCCTGTAAACACCAACTGTCCGATATCTTCCCACTCGCGCCCGACTAGCACCAGCACAAACAGCGACAGCGAAAATAAGGCAGAAGTGATGCAGTAAATGCACAGTTCCTGAATTTCAAAAGCCATCAAATACATCAAATAGCTGCTGAAAATTACCATCGCAGCAGTGATGATAAATAGCGCTTGCCAAGTGTTTTTTTCTAGTTGAGAGTGCAGTCCTTTATTGGTGGCGGGATTTACCGCTTTGGGAGCCAATGCCAGGATTGCTATGCTCAGGTAAGCCAGACAACCTAACAAACTTAAAGGCACTGTGCCAAAGAGTGTAGCGTAGGGACTGTTAAGAACTTTGTCGCAGCCGCTGGTGGGACAAATGACCGAGCCATTGGTGAATTTAGCGATCGTGAGATAGGCCGTTTCTACGACGCCTATGGCTGCGATCGCTGCCATCACAGTCCTAGACCAGCGATGAATCCAAGGGGTTGAACGTCGGCGAATCATTTTTTGATTTGGTAATTGATAATTGGGACGTTGAAAGAATAAGGAATTTGGGCAACTAGCAAGGTAAGGGTTTTAACGGATTTAACGGATGGATGTTGAGGGAAGAAGTCAGAAGTCAGAGAAAAGAAATCTATCCATGTATCCGTGACTTCCGTGTCGTGAATCAAAGAAATTGGGAATTGGTGATTGATAAGTGTGCTTTTTTCACTGTTAGCTCTTCATTTGCAGCTATTACCGATTACCCATTACCCCTTCCCATTTTACGTTTTACTTGTGACTTTGCCCGGTTCCGGTGTTGGCCCTCTTGAGCCATTAGCATCTCTATTTTCCTGTTCGCGCTCTTTCTCTGACAAGCTGCGGCGGGCGGCTTCTACAAACTGACTGACGCGGATCGGATCGATGGGCTGCTCGATGCGGCCGTTTCGCTTCAGGGAACTCGATACGATTACGCCGTCAGCGGCCTGCATGAGGGTGGAAATGTTTTCCCACGAGGCGCCGCTGCCGATGAAAACAGGAATTCCCGCCGCTGCTGCACTCGCGAGTTCTAAGTCTTCGAGATTGGGAGGGCTACCAGTTGTCCAGCCGGAAAGGATTACGGCGTCGGCTAAAGCTCGCCCGATCGTCTCTTGGACGGCTGTGGTCAAGTTCGGGCTGCCTAGGGGTCGCCCGTGCTTGACTAACACGTCTGCTAATATTTTGACATCGCTGCCCAATTCCCGGCGGTAGCGCAGAAGCTGGTGAGCTTGGCCTTCAATTAAGCCTTGGTCTGTAGCCATGATGCCGTTAAGGACGTTGACGCGGATGAATTGAGCTCCTGTGCAGGAGGCGATGGCGATCGCGCTTTGAGCGTCGTTTCGCAGCACGTTAACGCCGATCGGCAGCGTCACGAGATTTGTTAGCCTCTCGACTACCAGAGTCATGGCACTTACCACAGCCGGATCTACGCTGTCTTTGGCAAAAGGAGCGTCGAAAAAGTTCTCGACAATGATACCGTTTGCGCCACCAGAAGCCAGCGCTGTAGCCTCTTGCTCGGCTCTTCCGATAATAGCTTTGAGGTTTCCGCCCCAGCGGGGAGAAGTTGGCAAAGGCTGTAAATGTACGACACCGATTATGGGATTCGGCGTTTTGAATATTTGTTTTAAGTCCACGGATTTTCCTGAAACCACCAAGTTCACTGACGGCTGACGGCGGATTTTGACGGTATATTCTAGAATTCTATATCCACGGGGGCGATTCGGTTGACTTAATCGGGTCGCCAAGTTGCTCAAACCCCGCAGCCATAACAGTTTAGATTTTAGATTTTAGATTTTAGATTTTACATAGGCGACCTACTCACCTCACTTAAAGACGGATACTTGCTTCTAGACAGGAGTCCTGGAAAGCAAAAAAGTTTAGATTTTAGCGAGATATCCCAGATTCATCTGTAGAGTCAATGCTTTAATCTTTAATCTAAAATCGACTGACTACAATCGGGGTTGAAAGCTTGACAGCAGTTGCATTCTTTTTTATACCTTGGTGTCGGCAGGGGTTTATCCTTCTCTATCGAGGTTAAGTGGTGAAACTTGTTCTCATAATTTTGGCTGTCACCGCAGGATTGGGGGCGGCAATCGAAGTGCTGCTGCGGGTGCTGCTGGGTTTTGGTAATCCCTTGATTTATATTGCCGATGCCGAGTGCGGCTATTTGTTGGCGCCCAACCAGAAGGTGCGTCGCTTGGGCAACCGGATTGAGATTAACGAGTATTCGATGCGTAGCCCAGCGATCGCCCCGATACCCCCTCCAGAAACTCTGCGCGTCTTGCTGTTGGGAGATTCTGTCGCCAACGGCGGTTGGTGGACACATCAGACAGATACCATCTCCGAAATTATGGCTCGGAATTTGAGACTGCAAGTACAGAATCTGGCGAGCACTCCACAATTAGGTTCACAAGTCAACTATTTAAATTTTGAAGTTCTCAACGCCTCAGCCAATTCTTGGGGGCCGAGGAATCAACTTGCTTACGCCAAGCGGTTCGGTGTTTTTGGGGCAAATGCTGTGGTGTTGCTGCTCAATACGGACGATTTTTTTGCATCGGCTCCTTGTCCTCTGGTTGTGGGTCGCGATCGATCTTACCCGGATCACAAACCCCGATCGGCTACGCTAGAGTTATTGAGCCGCTACCTGCTACCTGCCGTGCCAACTCCCCAATTGGCAGCACCCAGAGCCACAAGCGGCGATGTAGTAGGCTGCAACTTAGAAGCTATTCGCCAAATCCAGAAAATAGCTGTATCCGCCAACGTCGAGTTTTTGCTAGCCGTCACGCCCAAGCGAGGCGAACTCGGCGGCCCGGGCCCTCGCGACTGGGAAGTCAAAGCTAGAGCGCGTCTCGCCGAACTCGTAGAAACAGAGAAAATTACTTACATAGATTTTCTTCCCATTTTCAATTGTGCGGCCGAATTTCCAACTTTGTATCGAGACAGCATTCACCTGAGTCCTCAAGGAAATCAGCTAGTTAGCAAAACCATCAGTCGTCAAATAGTCGCTCTTTTTTGGCATAAATCGTGACTTCACCTAAAGACGGATACTTGCCCACGACTCCTGTTGTCGAGAGCAAAAAAGTTGAAACCTTAGTTCAAGCCCCCAGATTCATCTGCAGAGTCAATCTAAAGCCTAAAATCGTTCGACTGAGCGCAACTCCACGCACGCGCTCGCCGAACTTCTCACGCCGAATTGTCCAATCTCAAATCGACTGATATCGAATCCGGTTGCATGGGAACAGTTACCGTCTTCAACGAACAACAAACCCAAACTGTAAAAGCACCCGGAAACGACAGGATTTGTCTCGATTTAGCTAACTTGCAAAGTAGACTCTAGCTCTTTCGGATACCAAGCTTGACCGTCGAGAGCCATTTGCTCTATCACACTCGCAAGCCGCAGAGCTTTGAGAGCTTGTTCTCCTCCGACAGAAGGCTGATTTCCACCCCGCACGCAATTAATAAAATGCTCCAATTCGGCGTGGAGCGGTTCAATATTGCTGGTGTAAACTTTCTCTATCAACCCATCTTGACGGTATAGCACCTGACCGTAATCCGTCACGTAATTGGCGGTTGTTTGTCGGTGAATCAAGATTTCGTTGTTGAGAAAATCTGCCTCTGTCAGAGAATTCTTGCAGTGAGCCACGATTGAACGGAGTTTGCGGTGCGTCACCTTACTGGCAGTCAGGGTGGCGACAATGCCGTTAGCAAAGTTCAACGTCGCTGTCACGTAGTCTAAATAACCTGAATCTGAGGCCCTGCTGCCGCTGGCCGTCAGCTTCACCACTTGGGAATCTGCCAATTCCAAAAGCAAGTCGATGTCGTGGATCATTAAATCCAAAACTACCGATACGTCGTTAGCCCGCTGGGAATAGGGACTCATCCGGTGAGCTTCCAATGCCAGTAACTCTTCAGTTTTCAGCACTTTGCCGAGTTCCTGAAAAGCTGGATTGAAGCGCTCGATGTGACCCACTTGTAAAATCCGGTGGGCCTCAGCAGCCGCGTTGACCAAAGATTCGGCTTCGGCAATGCTAGCCGCGATCGGCTTTTCAATTAAAACGTGAACACCCGCTTGGAGACAAGACATCCCCACAGGGTGATGCAGGCGAGTTGGAACGGCGACGCAAACTGCATCTACGTGGGCGAGCAAATCTCGGTAGTCTTCAAAGAAGCGAACCCGGTATTTGCTTGCTACATCTATTCCCCGCTCTACATTTATGTCTGCAACACCCACGAGTTCGATATCTTTTAGCAAGCTCAGAACTCGCGTGTGATGCTGGCCCATATTGCCAACCCCAATCACCCCAATGCGGAGGGGTTCAGGTTGACTTCGCTGGGCGAAAACGTTTGCGTATCCCAATGACATCCTATCTAGCACTCCTGGATTCTCCTCCACCACCACAGGAATCAAGCCCCTTGGCTTCCCTCAGCTACTCACAGCCATCCAGATAGTACCACAGTCAAACTATTTGTGAAGAATTTCTAAGTTCAGTTGCGATTATCGCATCAGGCAATTAAGCAGAAGCTAGTCATACACAAGGGTAGAATACAGGGGTCAAATGTCTGGAAATTGCGTATTGACAAAAATTTTTAAATGTGTATGCAAAGCGGGACGATCGCCTGCTGCATCGCCAGAACACAAACCCGTCGGAATATTTGGCGATTACGATCAAATATTTTTCTAGTTTGTGTTCAAAAGTAATAGTGAAAGTCATAAATTATACAATTACAACAGGTGACGCATCCGTATTAGCTCGGTTGTTTACATTCGGGAATCTTTGACTTCAAAAAAATTTACTTTAAGAATGCGGATAATTACGGGCGATCGCTCACTCAAATAGACTAGACTTACGTCAATAGTCCCGACTG
Organism: Microcoleus sp. K5-D4; assembly: GCF_036704575.1. Lineage (NCBI taxonomy): Bacteria > Bacillati > Cyanobacteriota > Cyanophyceae > Oscillatoriales > Microcoleaceae > Microcoleus > Microcoleus sp. K5-D4. The sequence continues at coordinate 19,454 of NZ_JAUBSD010000084.1, read as the reverse complement.
TTTTTAGTTCCTAGTCTGAAACAATCGATTTTCCGTTGGTAGCTCGATGGCAGCATCGCCTTGAAACCCATATTATACGCTTGGCAATCAAAAACAGTCCGAAGTATTGTTAGGTAAACATTAATAAAAAAAACAATGAGTCACAAACTAAGGCCCAGATTAGGAAGTGCGATCGCTAGCACCATTTTAAGTTTGTTTTCAGCCGTGTCATTGGTAGAAGTTGACAAAGTACAAGCCGCCGTACTTACCTACAATTTCGATGTGGACAATGGTAGTACAGCTAGCGGTTTTTTTAAGTTGAATAACTCCTCGCTTACAGGAATAGGATTTGAAGAAATTGCCGTTTCCGAGGGAAGATTGGAACGATGGGAAAAAGATTACAATTTGGCAGGGGCTACAGCTTCTTTTGAGCAAGGAGCTTTTCGCGGACTGTATGCAAGTGGCGGCTACAGTGTGATGAATGAATATATCAGTCCTCCAGACGAACCAGGAGGGCCTTTTTACTGGGTGTATGAGAGCTACGAATCTTGGTCTATGGGATTGAGATATTTCTCGTGGAGTCACGAGACTGTGTACAGATACATGAACTATCAATCATATATAGACGATGGATTGCTCATCGTCGATAGCTATATTCCATACTCTAGAGGGTGGGGGTACTCTGATGTTTCTTACACCCTAGTGAATACCGAAGCCGAACCAGTTCCCGAACCTCTCACTGCTGGGGCGGCAGCTTTAGCATTGGCAGGTTTAAGCTGGTTAAAACACAAGAAAAAAATGGCAGCTTGAGGTGCCCTGGCACATCAACAATTAAGCACTCAGAAGTCACTTTTCCAAGAATATTCGAGTTGCAAAATTTTGCTCCCGATTCGGAGAAAGAGCTCTGGCTTTCAAAATCGCGGCTACCAAAAACGCATAGGACAAAACTCCCACCAACGCCAGCAAAAGTACGCTGGCTGCTCCTGACGCATTCCACAAAGCGTGAAGTGCCGAAGCGCTGAAATAACCTACGCCCAAAATAGGCCAGCGCTTCCTGGGTTTGAGGGCGCTCAAACCGATAAAATATCCCAAATAGCCGCTGTAAGCCATGTGTCCGGCGGCGGAACCCAAAATGCGGGGAATTAGCAACTGCAATCCTACTAATTGTCCGGCGTCGGGCCCTGCTTGCAGGGTGACATTTTGGATGACATTGGGAACGTACTGTCCCAGAGTTTCTAACAGTGTAAAGCCGACTGCCGAGGCACTTCCTAACAGAATTCCGTCTAAAGGTTCCCAAACGCCGATTCGATCGCGCCACGGATTTCGCAGCCAATTTCCCAGCAACATCGCTCCCAAAACGGGCAGGGCTTTCAGCAATTCTTCCATTAGACCCGCCCCGAAAAACATTCTGGTCAAAAAAGGCAAAAAACTGATTGCTTCGCCTTCGGCTGGCAGGCGACCGGGCAAAATTTCTCTAAATACTAATATAAATCCAATCAATAGGGGGCTGATCACAATCAGGACAGTAGCTAAAGCCGAACCAAGCAATACCCACCACGGTTTGTGTTTGCCGCACAGTTGATAGATAAAGTAGTAAGCCGCACCGGCGAGGTAAGCTGACAGCAGCAAGTTGAACGCTGCAGAATTGCCAACGGCGACAAACATCGACACGACAACAATAACTGTGGCAATACCTGGATATAAGTAAGCTTTTTGGCTTAATTGTTTGCCCGTCGAGGCGATGGGGAATAATTGAGTTAAAGTGAGAGCATCTTTTTCGCTAGCCGCAAAATTGCCTGTTTGTGGTGCTCTTAATCCGGGTTGATTTTGGTAAGGGGTTACGGGAGATTCAAATATAAATTCAGGGCCGTCAAGGCCGAGACTGATGCGATCGCCTGTTTCTAAAGTTTGGCAGCCAGAGAGCTTTTTTCCGTTGATATAAGTTCCGTTAGCGCTGTTGAGGTCGCAAATTTCCCATCTCGTCAAAGTACCCTGGGTTAGGGGACGGATCATGGCGTGGCGACGGGAAACCATGCCGTGACCGATCGACTCTAAAGCTATTTGACAATTGCGATCGCGTCCGATGAGCAATTCCCCTTCTTCAGAAAGTTGGTACTTGGATACTGGGGTTCCCAGAGCGTCTTTGGCTGGCACTTGTCGCAGAAATCCGATTTCATTAGTCATGAGTTATGAGTCATTAGTCATTAGTCATTAGTCATTGGTCATGAGCTCGCGAGCTGTTAGCTGATGTTATTTTTGAGCAGTCTTTATTCCACAGTTATTGGTTGTTAGCTGCTGACTAATTACTAATTACTAATTACTAATAACTGCTGACTAATGACTAATGACTAATCACTCTGCTTATAGATTTGCCCTGGCATCCTGAACGGCTGCATAGAAAAATATGCCAGTTAGCGGTACGCTCAAGGCGAGGATGATGCCCGTGACTAAATTGCCAAGTTGAGCTTCTCCCGATGACAGCTCAAAGATCGAGCCGACTGCCGCGATCGCAGTGATGCACGAAAGAGCTAAGAGTAAACCACTTTTCGGAGTTCCTGCCATCATACTGATTTTACTGCCTTGGGGGAAAATTTATGCTTGACTAATGCTTCATTCAGTGCCAGCTTGTTTTCTACTCTGTCTACAAACAGCACTCCGTTGAGGTGATCCATTTCGTGCTGAATTGCCCTCGACAGTAACTCTGTTGCTATCAGGGTTTGTGGGCGGCCGTATTCGTCGCGGTAGGATACTTCAATGACTTCTGGGCGTTTGACTTCTAAATAAACTCCCGGAATGCTCAAACACCCTTCTTGCAAGATGCAAATATCGCCGCTGCTACTTTTGATGGTGGGGTTGATCAAAACAATTGGGGGTGTGGCGGGGTTTTCCGGGTCACAGTCGAGGACAATTACTTGTTTGTGGACTCCGACTTGGGGGGCTGCCAAACCGATACCGTCGGCACTGTACATGGTTTGCAGCATTTCTCGGACTAGCTGCCGAATTTCTGCATCGACGCTTTTGACGCGCTTGGCTGGCTGCCGCAGGACGCGATCGCCTAATGTGTGTATTGTTAGGGGCGGTTTTTCTAACTTTTTCTTTTCAATCAAGACCTGAGCCGTCATAGAACCTCGCGGGATGTTTGGAAAGCCCCAACGAAAGCTGTTGGGGAATGAAATTGGAACCAATACTATTATTTCCAATATTAATCTAATTTTAACTCCTCGCTCCTGTTGTCCCCCGCTATAACTGTACCCAGTGTCTTCGGCGGGATGAAAGGCAGGGAGATTGTAGGTACGGAAATCTCCAAATCTTTATTTTTGTAGATATTTTACTGGAATATGTATAATACAGTAAGGAGGTAATGAAATGCTGCATACTGCCATCAAGGTTCGACTTTATCCAACAGTAGAGCAACAAGCCCTACTGTCTCAGCACTTTGGCTGTGCCAGATGGTGGTGGAACTATGGTCTAAATAAGTCAATTGAGACTTATAAAGAAACGGGTAAAAGCCTTGGTCAGTCAGCACTCAATGCCTTTTTACCAAAACTCAAGAAAGCCGAAGAAACACTTTGGTTGTCTGAATGTTACAGCCAAGTTTTGCAAGCAACAACGCTCAACCTCACAACCGCCTATAAAAACTTTTTTGCAGGTCGTGGTAGGTTCCCGCGCTACAAGTCAAAGCATGATAAGCAATCGATTCAGTATCCTCAAAATGTCAAGGTACTTGATGGGTTTGTTCAGTTTCCTGGCAAGGTCGGCAAAGTTAAAGCCAAGTTGCACAGGAACATAGAAGGAACAATCAAAACCGTAACGGTTAGTTTAAATCCTTCTGGGAAATACTTTGCCTCAATATTGACGGAGAGTGAAGGCGACAATCCGACTGTTTCAACGGTCGGCAAAGTAATTGGAATTGACTTGGGATTGACTCACTTTGCTATTACGAGTAATGGCTGCAAAGTCTCCAAGTACGATCGCCCTAAGCATCTAGCCAAACACGAGAAAAACCTCAAACGCAAGCAACAAAAGCTAGCTAAAAAACAGAAAGGAAGTAATTCAAGGAACAAAGCTAAAAAGACGGTAGCTAAAGTGTACGAACGGGTAACTAAATCCCGTCAGGATTTTCTACATAAGCTTTCCCGAAAGCTCGTCAATGAAAACCAAGTTGTCGTAGTAGAGAATCTTAATGTCAAAGGCATGGTACGCAATCACAATTTAGCTAAAGCCATATCTGATGTGGGATGGGGAATCTTTATCAATTTCCTAGCTTACAAGCTAGAGAAAAAAGGTGGCAAGTTGGTTGAGACTGACCGCTGGTTCCCCAGCTCCAAGCTCTGCTCTAATTGCTATTACCAGATTGATAAGTTACCGCTTGATGTTAGGGAGTGGACTTGTCCTAATTGCGGTACTCGTCATGACCGTGATGGTAACGCCGCAACAAACATTAGAGCGGAAGGCATCAGAATATTACAGACGGATGGAACAGCCGTTTTAGCTAACGGAGGGGAAGTAAGACCAAAGATTGGACGCAAGTCTGTTCTGAGGCATTCCTCTGTGATGTTAGAAGCCCACACTATAATCGTTTCGATTTAGTGTGGGTAGTTCACGTAGCCATGACTGGAAACGCACCAAACCAACGGCCGGTTATTTCTCTGGGGCTTTCGCCTGTTTTAGTCGCGGTAGAGCTTTTAGGTGCGATCGCGATTTTGCTGGCTGTTTTGCTCATCGTCAAGTTTTGGGCCGTTTTGCCCGATCGAATTCCGATACATTTCGGCTTGGGGGGGCTGGCTGATGCTTGGGGCGACAAGGTGACAATTTGGATCATGCCGGCGGTTGCGGCCATTATTTTTGCCGTTTTAACTGCGGTTTCGCGCTATCCCCATACTTTTAATTATCCGGTACGGATTACTTCTGAGAACGCTCGCCGGCAATATCTGTTGGGGCGAGGCCTTTTGGGTTGGCTGAAGGCGGAGATTTGCTGGCTGTTGGCGTTTGTGGTGCGGCAGCAAATTCTTGTCGCTTTGGGCCATGCTCAAAGGTTTAGTGTGGAGTTAGTTTTGGGGATAATTGTTTTGATATTTGGGACGGTTGGCGTGTATTTGCTCAAGGCTTATTCTGCTCGCTAGATGTAGCGCCAAAAACTTACATCTACCCAAAGACTAAGTTTATTGATATTAATAAAAATTAACCCCTCATGATATTATGTTCTCACTATCAATGAAATAAAATTAGTTGGTAAATTAGTTGGTAGTGAGGACTAAAATCCTCATATAACTTTGAGGAGTTCAGTCCTCATTACAAACATTTTTGATGGTGGCTAATTGACTGGACATAATAGGAATCACAGGCCAGAGGTTTGTGCTACGGTAAACGCCGATCGACTAACCCATCAGATATGTTTACTGATTGTTCATCGGCAATACTCGCAACCGTCGATTTTTCAAATCAGGTTCTAAGCCTAGTTCTTCCATGGGAATTACCCCCAGCAAAACAGCAGAAACGCCTTCGGGCAATTCTAAACAATCAAATCTGCCTTCTCTCCCCTCTACAATAATTTGAGCGCCTGCAAAAAACCGACATTTTTTGATACCAGCCGATGTTTCTACATCTCTTTCTCCTACTTGTTTTAAACCAAGTTGGCTAATAATGGGAGCTGGCAAGGAAAGCAGAGTTGCTCCGGTATCGACAACAACGTTATTGAGGGTAACAGAGCGAACTTCCCGAGCAGCAATGAATCCCCGTTCAGCCATAACTAGATCGATGCGATTCGTGACGGCGATTGTTGTAACAACTTGACCCCTTTGTTTTTCTTGCAGATTGGGGAGTACCAGGGTCATAGTACGTTACCTCTTTTGAGTGTAATTAGTGGAGATTTCTATTGTAATATTATCTAGAATCCTGCTTAGTTAGTTAAAATCGTTTTATTGACCAGCCACAGTTAGAATTTGTCTCAACGCATGACACCCGAACCAAACTCTTCTCAACCCAATCGCCCTGAATCTAACGTGACTGTAGAAAGTCTGAACGGTGGGAACCCTAATGTGCCACCAGAATCAGGGATAATCGTCGCTACTGCTGAACCCGAAAAACCGGTGCCACCGCCTCCAACTCGCAAGGTTTTTTTGCCGCAGCAGCCGGAACAAACGACTACTGAGAAGTCGGGGTCCGTGCTGACGCTGGGGTTGATCGCAGCGATGATTTTTGGGCTGGCCAATGACAACATTTGGCTGGGCTTAATTGGCGCCGTGGGTGCGATCAGCATATCGCTGCGGCTGATGTGGCCGAGTTGGGGCAAAATCTGGGCGCAGGTAATTCCGCCGACTTGGCGCACTCTGATCGTCGCCTGCTTCGGGCTTTTAGCTGGGATTGTTGGCTTGCTGATGCTCAGCGGTAGTAATACTGAACCGGGAAGCCGCAACATCCAAATCAACTGGGACGCCATCGGCGCTCTCGGCGAGTTGATCGGCGCTTTGGGCCAAATTTTGATCGCTATTTTGGGCGTTTACGTGGCTTGGCGGCAGTACGTGATCTCGAAAGATTTGACGATTCAGCAAAATCGAATTACGCAGCAGCAAACGATCGATGCTTATTTTCAAGGGGTTTCCGACTTAGCCCTTGACGAACAAGGGTTTTTGGAAGACTGGCCGCAGGAAAGGGCGATCGCAGAAGGCCGCACCGCTGCGATTATGAGCAGTGTAGATGCTGAAGGTAAAGCTAAAATTCTGCGGTTTTTGTCGCAGTCTAGATTGGTTACTCCTCTGAAGCGCGATCGGCTTTTAGGCCGCCCCATCCTTGACGGCGACGGCGGCTACGCTGAAGACAGAGATCACGGTATCCGCGTTATCGATCTCAATGTCATGTTAGCGGGTGCTGACCTGGCTGGCACCGATTTGCGGTGGACGGATTTGAGTGAAGCCAACCTCGTCCGCGCCAATCTCAGCAAGTGCGATTTAGTGAAAGCCAACCTCTCGCGCGCTGTCTTGTACGACGCCAATCTCGCTCGCGCCGACATGAGAGCGGCCGCATTATTCTACGGCTCGGCACAAACTGCATCCCCCCGCAGCCGTACCGAATTTCCCAACTATCAAACGGGTGAACATACCGGCGCTGTGGTGGAACGTGTTGATTTCACCGGTGTCAAGCGGCTCTCGGAGGAGCAGCGCTATTACTGCTGCGCTTGGTGCGGCTCGAAGTCGAGAGAGACTATTCCCGGCGGCTGCGAAGGGATTCCCAATAAACTCGGACGTTAAAATTAGCAGTACGGCGGTACTTAGGTATATATTTGGCGATCGCTCGGCAGCGGACTATACTTTAATTTTAAATCTACAGTCTTGGGCTGTTTTAGCCATGACAAATACTGATTTAGGGCTAGAAGTAATTCCGCGCCTGGAGCGCTCCCAAAGCCGGGAGGGGGGAACTTTTCTAATTGTTATGTGGTTTCTGAGCCGATCGATAATGGCGATCGGGATTCAGGTAATTGCTCATTTAGTCGGCAAAAACCCCCCCGTGTATGGGATTGGCTGCCTCTGAGTTTTGGAAGCGCTTTCCTTCCCAAAAGTGGCTGGGAACTGTTTTCGCAAGGGGACGGTAAATGGTACGTCGAAATCGCCAATTTAGGCTACAGCTATGCAGAGGACGAGCAGCAGCATTCTGTAGCTTTTTATCCGCTATTTCCTCTCCTGATGAGCGACTTCACGACTCTGGGAATGGAAGTGGAATTAGCAGGGATACTCATTAATAGTTGGGAATCTTTGCGGGCATTGTTGGTGGTTGCAAGCTGTTAGTAAAGTTGCCCTGATTTGGGCGGTGGCTATTTGTTGTGGTATTGGATAAAAAGGCTGAGCATTACAGTCGTCTATTTGGGCTTTTTCTCTTTAGCGTTACCGATCAACTCCAGTGTTATGCAATCGGTTCATCCCTAAGCTTAGGGCATTGTTTTGCTCTCGGTGGGAGTCGGTTTAGTGTTGATTAGTCAGCCTCGTTGGGAATAGGCTGTTATGACATTATTTGCTACATTCCTGCTGTACATGGCTGTTAAATTTACTGGGTGTAGGTAGCTTAAGATAGTTTTCCATATCTTTTGCCCAAACTTAATTTACTCTATTTCCCAAGCCGCCTGAAAAAAGTCTCTTTCGCATAGCATAGCGTAGCGATAGGTTGCTTCTACCTCTGGCCCAGCCTCTGCGTAGCGATCGACCAAACTTTCCAGCCGTTTTGCTAAAATCTCAAAATCCGAGCTGCTATAGGTGGAAATCCAGTCGCTAAAGGCGTGTTCCGGTATATTAGGTTTAGCTAGCTGCTGTCCCAAAAAAGCATACAACCGCAAGCAAGGAGTCATGGCGGCTACTGTCAAACCTACACTACTCCCCCAGGCTGTCGCTAATAAAAAATCTGTGTAGCGGCGGGTAGCGATTCCCGGTTTTGCCTCTTGCAAGTTTACCCCCCATTTGGCTGCATATCCTTGATGCAAACGAAGTTCTTCTAAAACGCCGCTACCGAGATTGTGGAGGATTTCAAACCCCTCCCAGTCGGGTGCTTTTGCCGCAGCGATACTGTAAGCGCGAGCGAAGGCTCCCAGAAAAAATGCGTCTTGTGCAACGTAATATGCAAAACTATTTTGGGGCAGGCTGCCGTCAGCAATGCCTCTGACAAAGGGATGTTGCAGACAAGCTTCGCTTAAGTCTTGATTTGCTTGCCAAAGATAATTGGAATTTGTCATGCCATTTTGAATCGATGGGTTATGATTGTAATTTTTATAGTCTGACTAAACATCTATAATAACAGATGTTTTTGCTTGGCGTGTGTCAGTCTTATGGTATCTTTTATTTTTCGTATTTAAGAAAATAGATAAGTTTTGGTATGCGGCTATGTTGTGGGCTGCTGTTGTCTGCCTAAAAGAGCGAAATTACGTGCCGAACCTCTCTCGTGAAGCAGCCAGGGTGTTTGGGGAAAAAGAAACTTTTGATTGAACGGTTGAAAAGCCGATTTTTAAACAGAAACTGCAATGAACGATACACCTAAGTATTCCTTGGTAATTCCTATCTATAACGAAGAAGAAAATCTCGCTGAATTGTATCGGCGAATTAGTGCCGTGATGGATCGCATGGACGGCCCAGTAGAATTAATTTTAATCAATGATGGCAGTCGCGATCGCTCTCTCGAACTTTTGCGAGAATTGCACGAAAAAGACTCGCGAATTTGTTACCTCAGTTTTGCCCGCAATTTCGGTCATCAAATAGCTGTAACTGCTGGTTTAAACTTTTCTAGAGGTCAAGTTGTCGTCATCATGGACGGCGATTTGCAAGACCCGCCAGAGCTAATTATAGATATGGTACAACAGTGGCGGCAGGGCTATCAAGTTGTTTACGCTCAGCGCACTCAACGCCGTCAAGAAGGTTGGTTTAAGCGGTTGCCAGCTTATATGTATTATCGCATTTTGCGGCATCTTGCGGATGTTGATATTCCCATAGATACCGGAGATTTTTGTTTGATGGATAGGTGCGTGGTGGACGTGCTAAATGCGATGCCTGAACGCAACCGCTACATTCGGGGACTGCGCGCTTGGATTGGTTTTAAACAAACGGCGGTTAAGTTTGAACGAGATCCGCGTTTTGCTGGGGAGGTCAAGTATACATTCAGAAAATCTTTGAGTTTGGCGATGAATGGTTTAGTATCATTTTCAAAAGTTCCCCTCCGACTTTCGATTTATATGGGGTTATTTGCGGCATTTGTATCTGTGTTAATGGCTTTTTTGATTTTGTATTGGCGGATTTTTTATCCAAGTTCTGCCTTAACGGGTTTGACAATTGTGATGATGGCGGTTTTCTTTTTGGGTGCGGTGCAGTTGGTTAGTATTGGGATTTTGGGCCAGTATATAGGGCGTATTTACGAGGAGGTGAAGGGACGGCCGCTTTATACTTTGGCAGAAGTAGCTGGTTTTGGCGATCGACACCGATCGCCAAAATAATTTTAGCAAACAACTGTTAACTCATCGTGCCTCAATTATCGAATTTATGAGATAATTTAAGATCGTAAAATCTTCTCAAGACTGATGTTTAAACTTTACGAGTATTCCCCCTCGGGCAATTGCTATAAAGTTCGCTTGCTTTTAACTCAACTTAATATTCCCTTCGATCGCACAGAAATTAATATTCTCGAAGGAAAAAGCCGCACACCTGAATTTTTGGTCAAAAATCCCAATGGCCGCATTCCGGTGTTAGAAATCGCACCGGGTAAATTTCTGTTTGAATCGAACGCAATTATGTTTTACTTGAGCGAAGAAACTGAGTTTTTCCCCACGGATAAATTTGAACGCGCTGAAGTCATGCAGTGGTTGTTTTTTGAACAGTACAGCCACGAACCTTTTATTGCTACTTCTCGTTTTTGGTATATGACAGGGAAAGCAGAAGAATATCAGGAAGCACTTCAACAAAAACAAGCACCGGGTTATGCTGCTTTGGGGGTGATGGAACAGCATTTAGCAAACCATGCTTTTTTTGTAGGCAATCGCTATACTATTGCTGACATCGGTTTATTTGCTTACACTCACGTTGCTGGTGAGGGCGGATTTGATTTAACCAGATTTCCGGCCATTCAAACTTGGATCGATCGCGTAAAAAGTCAACCTCGATATATAAAAATTACAGTATGAAATTAAAATGAGGCTAATTACATCAAAGCTCGAAATCGTTCATCATCTCGGATACTGTCAAAATCTGGGTTGTGTTTTGCTTCGCTTCGGCTTCGACGAGGTGCAATATCAATCGCTTTCTGTAGATTATCGATAGCCTGTCCAATCTCACCTTGTAGTGCGTAGCAGCAGGCTTTACCATAATAGCCACTCTCATCCTTAGGATCTTGCTTAATCGCTTGTTCACAATCAGTAAGGGCTTCGGTGTATCGACCAGCCCTAGCCAAAATAATGCCACGATTAGCCCTGTATAATACTTTTTTAGGATCTAAGTTAATTGCTTCATCAATGGCTGTAATAGCTTTCTCAAAAGTCTTGAGAAGACTTAATGCTAGTGCTTGAGTGTTCAGTGCTTTATGATTCTTAGAATCAATCTTAAAAGCTCGATCGCCAGCAGTAAGGGCTTCCTCATATCGCTCTAGATGAAGGAGAGCCGTCCCTTGATTTGTCCAAGCATTAACAGATTTAGGTTCAAGGTCTAGCGCTTTTTTGTAACTTGCCAGCGCTTCCTCATATCGCCATAGATTAGTGAGAATAAAGCCTCGAATTACCCAAGCATCAACATATTCAGGATCGAGGCCTAGCGCTTTTTGCACACTTTCGAGCGCTTCCTCATATCTCTCTAGACTGCCTAGTACAGCCCCTCGATTTTTCCAAGAATCAACAGATTCAGGATCGAGGTCAAGCGCTTTTTCAAAACTAGCCAGTGCTTCCTCATATCGCTCTAGTTTGCCTAGAGCAACACCCTGCCCAACAAAAGTAGATGCATTACCTTGGTCTAACTCGACTGCTTTCTGATAGCAATCCAGTGAATCCTTGTAAAGTTCTACAGTTCTGAGTAAGTCACCGAGACTTGAAAAAAGAGTATACATCAGTTTCGGATGGCAGTGAGTTAATTTTTCACACTGGATTTTCGCTTGCAACAGTGAATCAGTTCTTTCTCTCAATGTATTGCAACGTAAAGATTTATAGATCAGTCCTGCACACTTGCCTAGACTATCCTTGAGATCGTCAACAGATCCCAACAGGGATTGAATAGATACCTCAATTTGTTTTAAAAAGGCCTCCATTTCTGGGTCCGGAGGAGTATTCTCACCTTCAAATTTAATCTCGTAGATTCTTGGTGGTATTTTTAGAAAAGGCCACCCAAAGCTGAGAACTCTTCCCGAATCTTTAAAAAATTTGCCTGTCGCTGTGGGAAGCAGATTCAGGTTCTCTTCACTCATCTCTGCACGAATGAAAGCAAAGGGAGCCATAAATACATCTGGTTCTTTCAGATACACTGCCGTAAAGACCTGTTCAATATATTTTTGGAGTCCTTCCTTTCCCTTGCCAAAAAGATTGTAATAGAGAAACTCGGCCATCAGTTCTCGCCACCCCTCATCCTCATACTGTTCGGGTAAAAACATTTCAGGAGTAACAAGTTGATCCGCTTGTTTCTGGAAGTAATTGGCTAGTAAAGCATGAGTTTTGCGAAATTGATTTTGATCCTTCTGAAAATAGGACTGCCGAAAGACATCCCGCGCCACATCATCTAAGCGGTAGTGTCCTTTGGTAAACTCAACAAAATCTAAGTTTTTCAACCATTCAAAGTAACCCTCTGCATTATCGGCATCTTGTGGTAAGCCTAATTCAACGCTTCCAAGCAAATATTGAATCATCGCCCGATCGAACCATCGACAACAAGCTACCACATACAAAACTTCCTCATGCCGGGTATCTATCCCCTGCAAAAGTAATTTAGCGATCGCTTGGTTTCCTTGGGAAAAATCAGGTTTTTCACCTTGCTCTAGTTGCTTCCGTACCCAATCTAGATAATAGGGTAATCCCTGTGTTGCCTTGTAGATTTTGGCGCGTATACCGCCATTTTCAATGCCAATTTGCTTGAGATATTCCTCTGTATCCTTCCTGCTAAACTTCTTAAGTGGCACCTCAAAAAGCAACTTCCTATCCTGGTTGAGCTTGCGCCAACCCTCATCTGCTTGCAGCGATCGCCGCCCTACAACCACAAGCCTTACTCGTGCAGAAGACAACGCAGTATCTTCGACCAAATACTGCCACAGCCATTGATTCAGGTAAGACTGTGCTTTTTCATAGGTATCCAAAATCAGCACGAGCGATCGTCCTCTGCTTTGGGCAATTTGCATCAGACTTTCCGCAAATGCCTGCGTCAGTTTGGAAACTGGCTGTAACATAAGAGCCTGTAGCTCAGGCTGGTCTTTGGTCGCAGGGTGATTCCGCACTCGCTGCTCGATCGATTCTTGCAAGCTGTCTGCATCCTCTCCAATCGCCGCTAATGCAGAAAAACCTACCTTTGAAAGATTAAAAGATGTCGGCTTACTTGAGGTGGAGGTCAAACCTATTAGGTTTAGCCATATGAAGCGTTGAAACCAGCTTGTAATCTTCTTTGCTTCTTCGCTGCTAGTTGTTTTACCATCAATTGACTCATGACTCAACTTGTATAGAGTTGACTCAAACTGCTGCTCTTTTTGTTTGAATGAATCAGCGGTCGTTTCACCTCCAAAACGCTCAACAGCCTGCTCATGTACCTTTCGCATCAATTTTAGGGGAGTTTCGATATCAGGCGTTTTCGTAAAACAAATCTCCAGAAAATCAACTTTGCCTGCATGGGCATCCTTTAACCGCCCCAGTAACGTTGTTTTACCAACTCCGCCAGTTCCGCAAATATTGAATAGCAAGGGTTGTCCATCATATTCGTTGAGTGCTAAGGCAAAGCGTTCTAACAGCCTTTTCGCCTCATCTCGTTCTATGTAAGGTCTATCTGGTACTCGCGATCGCATCGGAGATTGACGATTCATCTCGGACTGAGCTGACTGCTGAGTCTCTTTCTTTGCTAATTGTGCCGCTTCTAATCGTGCCTTTGCTCCAGCAACTTCTTCTCGCTTTTCGTCCAGTTGAATCTTCAGGTGTACTGGAATCGTCGAAGTGGCGTAGCTTGCCGCTTGTACTTCCATCAATGTAAGCGCTTTTTGATGAGCAAGTAGTATTTTTTCCAGATCGGCGCAATCATCCATTTGGTTTCCCATCTCTCAATCTTGCTTCCAATTCTGCCACCTCTCGCCGTTTTTCCTCTAGGTCAATCTGCAGATGGCCAGGGATTTGCAGCTTCCCATAGCCAGCAGCCTGTTCTTCTAGAATAGCCAGCGATCGCTTTGCCATCGCCAAGGCAGGGGTCATCACCTCTTGATGTGTCATCACCCTAGGCAACTCTGGACTCTGGGTTTGGCTGGGCAGTCCCTTGCCACCGCGCAACATTGCCACTGGGAAATCCTCCGTCGCTGCATCACAAAACGGGGTTTGTTCTGCGTGACAGAGGTTACGGGCACTCTCTGAAACCGTTTTTCCCAAGTGAGTCATGACGTTGAAAATTGTGACGAGGCGATCGTCCGGTTGATTTGCCATTCCCTTCAGCGCCTCAATCAGATGATAGGTATAGAGACTGAGGATGCCATCTGGACGCACCCAAGAACTTTGATTTCCTCGTGATGAGGTGAACACCGCCCGGCCTTCCCCCTGCTTCAGGGCATCAATCACCCCTTTCGGCAACGCTGTAGGCAAAAAGTCTGCTGGCAGATCGTTCTTAGCGGTAGCCATCCCCTCCGCATGACAACTATCAATGATTACCCAGAGACGTTTAGCCTCGATCTTGCGTAACTTTTCAGTCAAGGTTTCGGCTGAAAGGGCTGTTTGTGGAATGGCTTGCGGATTAAAATCATGTTGGAGTAAGTAGTAAGCATTACTGGCGAGGTCAAACGTACCATGCCCAGAATAGTAAATGACGATCGTGGCATTTGAGTCTGCCTCTGCACATCCTTTTAACCAGTCCAGACCATCCAGAATGGCACTGTGACTCGCACCCTCGTTCTGTAACAACCGGACACGATCGGGACTATTGGGATATGCACAAAAATTTGCGTCAGTCAGCACATCTTTGAGCGCTTGAGCATCCTTGACTGTTACTGGAAGCCAATAGCGACGATCGGCAGTATTACCAACACCAATCAACAGCGCGTAACCGTGGGTAAATAGATCGGACATCTAAAAAAAACTCCAGCACAAAACAACAATCCCTCAACCCGAGTTAATAATATATAGTTCCTAAACCAGGATAAACTAAAAAACACAATCAAGCTACTTCCAAAATAAATACTAGACTAAGCTGTTAGTTTTAGGGCTTACTCGTTATCGCTACCTTTCTCCCAGTTTCGATCGAGAGCGGGCAGCATTGGCAGCTTTCAAATTGTACAAACTACTGGTTTGATTCACGTAGAGATGCGTAGAGATTGAGAAATGTTTCACCACCATGTCGGTATCTTTTACAAGCCTGTTCGCGGTATTCCTACTTGAATATAGCGCCTATTTTTTCCTAAATTAATCAATAAAATTCAGGAGTAAAAACAGCTTTTTTTCTGTTTTATAGATGGTAAAAATGTTTTCATACTGCCAATAAGTCTCTCCTTTTCCATAAACAGCTTCAGCGACAAAGCCATTGGCAAAGCGCAACTGTGCGTTGCACAAACAAGCTTTGTAGAAATCCGGCTGAGTGTCCAAAAATATGGCATCTGGCGCCTCTTGAAGGAAAATCTATAGCACTGCAGCAAAAATTAGAATCAAGATAATCAGACTCTTGAACTGATTAAGCAACAGTATCAATGCGCTCGATTTACAGCACTTTCCGATGCTATGAGGTACAATTAAGAATTACGGCTTTATGGGCGTAGTTGGATTTAGCTTGACACTACTGGCAACCAGAGCGGCTGCGAGCGATTTAGACCGGGTTTTTGTAGGTTTAGGACGCGGAGTTTGCTACTGTGACGTAAATCGAAGAATATCCAGCGCAAATGCTCTACCCATCCCGGCAAAACCTGCGAGATCACAACGGAAATTCCTGGCAGGCGATCGCCTTTAAGCGTATTCATCCCGGTGGTAGTGCGATTGTCTCGACTTTTGGGAGTTTATCGATCGATTGAGTGCTTCAGATGATAACTTTGCCTCCATTGAAGCCGCCGTAGAAGAAGGACGCACCGTTTATGGCAACCTGTTGAAAACCATTGGGTTTATCCTACCCGTCAACGGTGGAGAGGCGATGACCATAGTGGTGGGAATCTTGGCTGGTATCACCTTGCCAATTTTGCCCGTGCAGATTCTCTGGGTTAATATGGTGAGTTCCGTCGCCCTTAGTGCCACTCTAGCTTTTGAGCCCTTATCGGCTGACACTATGCGCGGTTTGCTCCTCTTGCATAATGTGATAGCGATCGTCACTCTAATTGGCGCGGCTAGCATTAATGCGTTTGAGTGCGAGTTTCCTAATGGTAGTGCTGGCATTAATGACTATGGCACTGCGCTGTGGTTGACGGGAATGTTGATGAGCACGATCGGCTCTGATTACTTTCCGAAAACAGCCCAAGGGCGGGTGCTTTGTTTTTTGCTGGCGTTGTGTGCGATCGCGCTAGGCGGTTATTTTACAGCAACCCTGGCTACATTTTTTGTGAGCCAGGAGGCCGAGAGCGATCGAGCAGAAATAGCGGCTACACAATCTATTCAAGCTTTGGAAACAGAAATTACTGCACTGCCAACAGAGGTTCAAGCCTGCTTCACGAAAAGGTTTAGATCTGTGAATTGCTAACCTTAGAGTTGAGCATGAGGTCGATCGTTCTCGATGCGATAGTAGACAAACGATTATGTCTGTCCAATTATAGATAATATTCTAATCTCAACTCTGCCAAGCGACAGAGGATATTTAAATTCTTTAATTTTACTATAAAATTACCGTCTAACCACTCAACGCAAAAATATTTAGAACGCTGGAAAAAATCAACCGAATCAATTTATGATTGGACATCAAAAATCCCCACTTTATCAAGCCTAAGTCAAATGTTTAACTGTTCAATAGTGCGGACAGTTTTTCTAGGCGGGATGGCGGATTTTCTAAATACTTTGAAGCCCAGCAGATAATTAAATCAATGTCATCTCCACTCCTGACTTGCATTTAATTTGACTTTTTTACGATCCTTGCCCTCTAAAGCTTGTAGTATCGTTACCAAAAATGCCCGCAGTATTGAATGTTAACCTGGTTCTATTTATTACATTGACACGAGAAACTCATGGAAAACACATTGTTCGATCGCACATTCCGCGACAGCGAAGGCCAAATTGTTATAGCTCAGACGCCAAATCTACCACTGAGTGTCGGGATTGTAGCTAGTTTATTAACGCTCATTGTTACAACAGGTAAAATTAATTTAGGGTTGGAGCTAGTAGCCTTTGGCTCTTTGTTTACTTGGGCTTGGGAAGAATTATTTCAAGGAGTTAATTACTTTCGTAGAGCATTAGGTTTGATTGTGCTTGTCGGTCTGATTGTAGGGAAACTTCAATAATTAGGTAAGCATAAATCAAATCAATAAGGTATAGCAAAACCTTGAATCAGGCGGATGAGGAACGGTGGAGAGGTTGACCGGCTGTAATGGACAATCCAAAAATTAACACCAATAGGATGTGGGAACACCTGAACAATCCTCCACTCATTCGCTACCTGCTACTATGGACGCTTGGCTGGGCGATCGTGCAGGTGTTGGCATATTTTGAAACGGTTCTGATTGTTTCTATTTTTGCAGCCATTCTCGCCTTTGTGCTTAACTCTCCAGTCAAATTTGTATCTCGTTTCATCCCTCGTTGGGTAGCGGTTGTGCTGGTGTTTTTACTTGCCTTGTTGATTCTAGGTGGGTTAATGGCAACGTTAGGATTAGCTATCATTTCCCAAGCACAGCAGTTATTGGAACAGGCTCCTCAATTTTTAGAGTGGGCGATCGCACTGTTGGAAACACTCCAATCGTTTCTGCAAAAGCGCATTACGGTCGATTTCAGCACCTTTGAGACACAACTGCGCGAACAACCCCTCGGCATCATGGGCATGGGTTTTTCCACACAGCAAAATGTGTTATTCAACTTGCTAGATGTGATTGTGATTGCGGTGATTTGCTTCTTTATGCTGCTAGATGGTAGACGACTAGGGAATCTGATCGTGAGGCTCTTTCCATGCGGATTACGCGATGATTTGACCAGGGCAATTCAAAATAATTTTCTTGGTTTCTTTGGTGTCGGTTGCTGTTATCAATCTTCGTCGGCATCTCTACCTTTGTGGTGTTTATTTTGCCTAATATTCCCTATGCACTGGTCATGGCAGCAGTCGCAGGCGCCTTTGATTTGATTCCCGGTATTGGCTGGCGCAACGATTGGGATTAGCCTCATCTGTCTGATTATTCTGCCTCAAGGAATTCTGCTCAGCTTGAAAGTTTGAGTGGGTTGCATTGTCTTACAGCAGGTTGAAAAAAACTTACTCAGGCCCCGTATTATGCAAGACTCCATTAATATAAATCCAGTCATTATGTTCTTTGCGCTATTATAGCAATCCTTGCAGGAGTCGTAAATTTTTTACCCCACCCCAACCCTCCCTTTACCAAGGGGAGGGAGTAAGAATTCACAAATGATTTAGGATTGCTATAGTGGGGGCGCGAGTCGCTGGATTGGTCAGAGTTTTTCTGTCGCTCCCGATCGCAGGCGTAATAATCAGCCTCCTGGATATTGATGGAATACCTGTGGAAAAGACAGAATAACCTTCTGGTTGATGTTGAAGCTAGTTGTGGTGAGGTTTCGATTACAACATTTTTTGTTGAATCTCTAGGAGAGAAATTATGAAAGGTTTAAAGGGAAAAAACGCACTCATTACTGGAGCGAGTTCAGGCATTGGGCAGGCGATCGCCATTCGTCTCGCTCAAGAAGGTTGCAACATTGCCGTTAACTATCGCAAAAGCTTAGAAGAGGCAGAAGATACTGAAGAAATAGCTCTGCAAAAAGCCTGTGGACAAGCATCGGAATGCGGGGTTGAAACGCTATTAGTTCAGGGAGATGTCTCCAAAGAAGACGACATCCTTCGTATGGTGAATACTGTCATTGATAAATTTGGTAGTCTGGATATCCTGATTAATAATGCTGGGATTCAAACAGAAAGCGCATCCCATGAAGTGCCAACCGATGAATTCGATCGCATAATTGCCGTCAATTTGCGAGGTGCATATCTCTGTGCGCGGGAAACCATTAAGCATCTGTTAGAGCAGCAGCGCTCAGGCGTGATTATCAATATTTCCAGTGTGCATGAAATCATCCCCCGCCCGATGTATATCAGCTATTCCATCAGCAAAGGCGGCATGGGAAATCTGACTAAAACCCTAGCGTTGGAATACGCAAACCGAGGCATCCGCGTCAATGCTATCGCGCCCGGTGCAACAATTACACCGATTAATGAAAGCTGGACTGACAATCCAGAACAAAAGGCAGTAGTGGAAAGCCATATCCCAATGGGACGGGCCGGCACATCGGAGGAAATGGCAGCATCTGTTGCCTTTCTCGCATCAGATGAAGCGGCTTACATTACGGGACAAACGCTCTATATTGATGGTGGATTGACCCTCTATGGTGACTTTCGCGAAGCTTGGTCTGCCTAAATTAACTTGGAGAAACTATTTGGAGTAAATAGGCGATCGCTGTCATTTTACCTAAAAAAGGATTTGTTTGGGCGATCGCTTTCTTTACTCACCGGACACTAGACTAAACCGCACTAATGTGTCATGCAGATACAGCGGTTCCCTTGTTATGAGGTACAATAGCAACAGCTAGCTTTCCCAATTTTTTAACTGGAGTTTAGACTAAAAAAGAGAGAACGGTGGCAAAAGAAAAACTTGAGCCACCGTTAAGGAGAGAATGAGGGTGA
>NZ_JAUBSD010000083.1:0-35534 GCF_036704575.1 Microcoleus sp. K5-D4 | reverse complement strand
GCCTACACAGTCTCTTATGCTTATTTTGTTAACTTTGTCAAGTTCATATTATACCAAATTAGATGAGCTTACCCTGAAACTATATTGCCCACATTCAACTCACCGAGGCGCTTCAAAATACTCAGCACACTGTACAAATCATTCCCCGGATTGAACATAGAAAACCAGCGAGAAAAAGCGTACTGCGGTGTTTCCCGCTTAACTAACTTGACAAACAGAAAATTAGAGCCATTCATTAACAATCCGTAAGTAGGTCGAGCGCTATTCAGATTAGCTAACATATAAGCTAGTAACTGCGGAATCCCGACCTCCAAAGAAAACGCCGCTTTCTTAGATTCAATAACTACTACCCAAAACTCCTGAAACAAAGCCAAAACATCCAACTGTCCCTTCACAATTACTCCCTCATCTTCGTCCACAATTTCTACAGATTTTTCTGAAGTAACATGAAAAGGAGCCAGATAAAAATCCGCTAAATCCAAAAAAGGAGACAGCACAACCATTTTGACTGTATTTTCTAGAAGTGGCGGATGTTTGAGCAAATTCCTGTAACTTGCCTTCACTCTGTCCAGCCGCTGTTTTTCATAATCGCTGATTTCTGCCAAATCATCTTGCCACTCGCGAAAGAATTGGTCATCTTCAACCCACTCAATTTTGAAGTGGGTTTCCAAATCATTCAGTGCAATATTTCTAGCTTGAATTGTTTGTACCATCGTTTTACACTAAGTTTAAAGTCTATACAGATTGTGTTGTAAGGTGGGCGTTGCCACCTTACAAATGGATTGTTAGCCTAATTACTGCCTCTATTAACTCTTGCTTTCCAACGCATCAACTCTCTTTTCCAGTTCTAGTATCCTCTGAATCATGGGTACACCTTCGACAGAATCTAGATGTTTAGCTAGGGCGCTAACTATGACATCAGTTTGAGATATGCCCGTTTGCTGAACATATCTTTTGAGCTTGCTAAAAAGACTAGGAGGAACTCTAACAGCTATTTGAGATTTTTTACTCGGAGGTAGACCCCTGAGTTTGGGTTCTACACTTAATGGTTCCACTGCTTCTAGTGGGTGATTTACTTTGTAAACTTCAAAGTCTTTTTCTCTAATTGTGAAAATGCGTCTGTTAAAATACTCGTGATTTCCTTCTGTAAAAGTAGGGGGAGCACCATCTTTTAATTCTGCAGATCCCAACAGGATTTGACCTTCTTGCTGGAGTTCTAAAAGACGTTCTTTAGAGACCCCTTTTCTGCTACAAAAATCTACTTCGCTCTCTCGCACCCAAGGCATTTTACTGATTTCTTCCTCTTCTACAAGCCAGACAATTTTAGCTTCGTGTACTAACGTCTCGTCTCTGACAAAACTGCCCATAATTTTTACCTCTATGTGGATGATAACCAAATTATAGCACGCATGGCGAATATGGCAATGCCATAACCCAACTACGCCAAAAATAACTCAGAGCATCTCCGCACCCCTCGCCTCACCTTCCCCAGTTCCCAAAAAAATGTAACGACTTGTAAAGTATAATTAAACCGAAGCGAACACAGAGGCCAAGTAGTATCAAATGCGAGTTGCGATCGCCGGAGCCGGCTTAGCAGGACTTTCCTGCGCTAAATATCTTACCGACGCGGGCCACACCCCCATCCTCCTAGAAAGTCGGGACGTACTCGGCGGCAAAGTAGCCGCCTGGAAAGATGCGGACGGCGACTGGTACGAAACCGGCCTCCACATCTTCTTCGGCGCATACCCGAATATGCTCCAACTCTTCAAAGAACTTGACATTGAAGACCGGCTGCAATGGAAAGAACACAGCATGATTTTCAATCAGCCGGAAACCCCCGGAACCTATTCCCGCTTTGACTTTCCCGACCTTCCGGCTCCCTTCAACGGCGTCGCAGCCATCTTGAGCAACAACGATATGCTCACCTGGCCCGAAAAAATCCGCTTCGGTATAGGTTTGATTCCGGCGATGCTTCAGGGTCAAAACTATGTCGAAGAAATGGACAAATACTCGTTTTCCGACTGGCTCAAAAAGCAAAACATCCCCCCCAGAGTCGAAAAAGAAGTATTCATCGCCATGTCCAAGGCGCTCAACTTCATCGACCCCCACGAAATCTCTGCAACCATACTGCTGACAGCCCTCAACCGCTTCTTGCAAGAGAAAAACGGCTCGAAAATGGCCTTTTTAGACGGTTCCCCCACAGAAAGGTTGTGTCAGCCGATGGTAGACTACATAACTGAGCGCGGCGGCGAAGTACGGCTGAATGCACCCATCAAAGAGTTTTTGCTCAACGATGACAACACGGTGCGCGGCTTCCACATTCGGGGAGTAAAAGGGGCAGAGTCAGAAATTCTGACGGCTGATATTTACGTTTCCGCGATGCCGGTTGACCCGCTCAAGTTGATGATGCCGAAACCTTGGGGCGAAATGGATTATTTCAAACAGCTCGAAGGCTTGGAGGGAGTACCCGTCATTAATGTACACTTGTGGTTCGATCGCAAATTAACTGACATCGACCATTTGCTGTTCTCGCGATCGCCCTTGCTGAGCGTCTACGCCGACATGAGCAACACCTGCCGCGAATATGCCAACCCAGACAAATCCATGCTGGAACTGGTTTTAGCACCGGCAAAAGACTGGATAGGCAAGTCTGACGAAGATATCGTCGCAGCCACAATGGTCGAGTTAGAAAAACTCTTTCCCGATCAAATCCCAGAACCAGCCAAACTGCTCAAATATCACGTAGTCAAAACCCCACGTTCCGTCTACAAAGCTACTCCCGGACGCCAGCAGTGCCGTCCCACACAAACAACTCCCATTAGCAATTTCTATCTAACGGGGGATTATACGATGCAGCGTTATCTTGCGAGTATGGAAGGTGCCGTGCTTTCTGGTAAGCTGACAGCGCAGGCTATTTCAACGGCCAATAACCAATGAAAAATTAAGAATTTTTCATAAAGACGTAAAAAATCTCCCGTTTTCTAAACGGGGGAAAATCAGTTCTAATCTTTAAATTTCTTATTCTCGGATGCTGCAACTGTCAAAACTCCAGTGCATGAGAACTCTGGCTTCTGTGGATGACTCTTACGAACTGTGCCGCCAAGTCACGGCGAGTTATGCCAAAAATTTTTATTTAGGCACTCAACTCATGCCCGAAGCCAAGCGTCGGGCGATTTGGGCGATTTACGTCTGGTGCCGCCGCACCGACGAACTCGTAGACGGGCCGGGTTCTGATGCAACGACCCCTGAAACCCTCAATCTGTGGGAAAAACGCCTAGAATCTGTGTTTGCCGGCCATCCTCACGACGACTACGACGTAGCTTTGGTGGATACGCTGTCTCGTTTCCCGATCGACATTCAGCCGTTTCGAGAGATGATTGCGGGCCAGCAAATGGACTTGTACCGCAGCCGCTACGAAACTTTTGAAGAGCTCAATCTTTACTGTTATCGAGTAGCGGGTACTGTAGGGCTGATGTCGATGTCTGTCATGGGTGTAGGCGAATCGAGCTCCGCTGCTAACTGGAATTGGCACTGGGGGAATAGAATTCCCAAAGAAGAAGCGATAGCCCTGGGTATTGCCAAGCAGTTGACTAATATTCTGCGCGATGTCGGAGAAGACGCCCGCCGCGGCCGCATTTACATACCCTTAGAAGACTTAGCCTTGTTTAACTACACCGAAGAAGATTTATTCAACGGTGTAATTGACAACCGCTGGCGGGAATTGATGCGGTTTCAAATTCAGCGAGCTCGCAAATTATACGCCAGCGCCGAACCGGGAATTAAAGTGCTCAGTCCCGATATCCGCTGGACAGTTTGGGCGGCTACAATGCTGTACAGCAGGATCTTAAATGCGATCGAACGCAATCAGTACGATGTTTTCCAGAAGCGGGCTTATGTTAGCAATTCTCAGAAACTGCTGTGTCTCCCCGCCGCTTGGATGAAGTCAAAAGTGCTTTAGCCGCAGGCAATTGTGCTGACGATTCGGCAACGGGTAAGGGGTATTTGTCAAGTTACAAATTATATGATGTCCAGCAAATTGCATATGAGGTTTGTGGGGATGCGCTAGTGCCGTGTCCCTAGATTTGGTGTGTTAATTTAAGTCAACTTAGTGGAGTAGCTGGCGGAATTTGCAATTGGGCGATGGAACTTTCCAACAATTGCTTTTCCTGCTGGAGTTTTGCTTCTAAATTTTGAATTTGTTCTCGGCGGGCTTCAACTTCAATCAAGCGGCGAGACAATTCTTGACTCTGCAAAGTGAGAGATTGCCGCCAATCTTCGGCTTTCTGGGCTTCTTGCTGCAAAAAATCGGGAGTAAAGCCTGTTGTTAAATATTTCTCAACTAATTGTAGTACCCAGTTTGTAGCTGGTTGAATATTTACAACCTGGTTATTTTCGCCAATATCTGCTAATACTAGCATCCCTTCATTTAAAACATTAGTTGCAGAGTTAATTGGATTTTGAGCAAAATCTTTCGGTAATGTCAAGAAACTTTCTTCACTAAGAATAGCCCAAGTATCATCAGAATTTTGGCAAGCCAGCAGTTGCAGACTTATCTCGCCTAAAATTTCCTGATTTTGTACTTGGGCTAAATATAACATGAGGGTAATTAGTGATTGGTAATTAGTAATTGGGTATTAATTATTGGTTATTAGTTATTGGTTATTAGTTATTTGTATATCTCGCTTGTAGCCGAGACTCGATCCCCCTAAATCCCCCTTAAGAAGGGGGACTTTGATCGCTTTTGTCCCCCCCTTTTTAAGGGGGGTTAGGGGGGATCGAGAGGATTGTGACTCCGATAGAAGACCGATACTACCTTGACTGTACAATTTAGATGCGCCTCAACTTAGCAGTTAACAGTCAACAGTCAACTATTAAAACACCTTTAGCCGATCGCGCAAAATCTCCGCTTGTTTTTCGGCTTCCGCCAAAGCATCCCTCGCCCCCTGAACCACATCAGGAGTAGCCTTATCCACAAACTTCTGATTAGTCAAGCGCGCCGCAGTATGCTTAATTTCAGCTTCCACCTTGCTCAACTTCTTCTCTAATTTAGCACGCAAAGCCGCCAAATCCACCACCCCAGCCAGAGGAATCAATACTTGCACAGTACCGACAACCCCAGCAATTGTCTGTCCCAAATCTGCATCCAAATTAGCAGTAACTGTCAGATTCTCGACTTTTGCCAAATCCTGAATGTAAACGCCTCCATCTGAGATGATTTGGCGTTCTTTCTCGCTTTCGCTTTGCAAAATCGCCGTCACCTTCACACTGGGTTTGATATCAGCATCTGCCCGCAAATTGCGAACTGTGCGAATTGTACCGAACAACAACTCAAACTGCTGTTCTAATTCAGCATCAATGAGCGAGATATCCGCTTCAGGATAAGCTTGCAAAGCCAAACATTGATCGTCACCTGTTTGAGTCAGAGTGTGCCAAATCTCCTCAGTAATGTGCGGCATAAAAGGATGCAGCAGTTTCAGAATACCCTCCAACACAAAAGCAAAAGTTTGCTGTGCCACTTTCTTAGAATTTGGTTCAGCATCTTGTTGCAAGCGAGATTTGACTAACTCAATATACCAGTCGCAAAAATCGCCCCAAATAAACTCATAAAGTCCCTTCGCCGCTTCCCCCAAACCGTAACTTTCCAAACAATTGCGGCTTTCTTGCACAACTTGATAATAGCGAGAAAGAATCCAGCGATCGCACAATTCCAAACCAGCTTCCACAGAAGGACTTCCCAACTGCTGCGGCGTCTGTCCCTCCAAATTCATCATCACAAACCTGGCCGCATTCCACAACTTATTCGTGAAGTTCCGCGAAGCTTCCACCGATTTCGATTCATCAGTTTTGCGATCGTACTCCATGCGAATATTTTGACCGGCCCCAACCACTTCCTTAACCAAGGTGTAGCGCAAAGCATCAGTACCGTACTTGCCAATCAACAGCAGCGGATCGATACCGTTATTTTTACTCTTAGACATTTTTTGACCGTTTTCATCCAACACCAAACCGTGAATGTAAACAGTATCAAAAGGCATCTTTCCAGTAAAATGTCCTGCCATCATTGTCATTCTAGCAACCCAGAAAAAGATGATATCAAAACCCGTAACCAAAGTAGTTGTCGGATAGTAAAACTCCAAATCTTTAGTTTCGTCCGGCCATCCCAAAGTTGAGAAAGGCCACAACCCGGACGAAAACCAAGTATCCAATACGTCTGGATCTCTGGCTAGCTGCACGTCATTACCAAATTTAGCTGTAGCTTTTTCCTTAGCTTCAGCTTCTGTTTTCGCAACTATAAAAGGTGTTGTATCAGTAATTTCTCCTTGGGTTTCGCTAACAGCATACCAAGCCGGGATTTGGTGTCCCCACCACAATTGTCTGGAGATACACCAATCCTTTAGCTTCACCAACCAATCGCGATAAACCTTTGTCCATCTGTCAGGAAAAAAGACTGGTGAGTTACTTTTATCTAATGCTTCTAAAGCGCGTTGAGAAAGAGGGTCTATCTTCACAAACCATTGAGTAGATAGCAACGGTTCGACCGGAACTTTGCCGCGTTCGCTGTAGGGAACTGTATGCTTATAATCTTCTATTTTAACCAAAACACCGTCATTTTCTAACCGCTGCACCACATTTTTTCGGGCAACAAATCGGTCTTGTCCTTGGAACTCTCCGGCATTTTCATTTAAAGTGCCGTCCTTATTCATGATGTTAATAAACGGCAAATTGTGACGCTTACCCATCTCGAAGTCATTCGGATCGTGGGCGGGTGTCACCTTGACACAACCAGTTCCGAAAGTCGGATCGACAAACTCATCAGCAATGATTGGGATTTCGCGATTGACGATCGGCAAAGTGACAGTTTTACCGATAAGATGCTTGTAGCGATCGTCCTGTGGATTCACAGCCACCCCAGTATCGCCCAACATCGTTTCCGGCCGAGTCGTCGCTACCTCCAAATAACCAGAACCGTCCGTCAAAGGATAGCGGAAATGCCACAAATGGCCTTCAACTTCCTGCTGGTCTACCTCCAAATCCGACACAGCAGACTGACTCGCCGGACACCAATTCACCAAGTAATTGCCGCGATAAATCAGCCCCTCATCGTACAGACGGACAAACGCTTCTAAAACCGCAGCGGATAAGCCTTCATCCATCGTAAAGCGTTCGCGCGACCAATCAACAGACACGCCCAAACTGCGTAATTGATTAGTAATAGTATTGCCCGATTCAGCTTTCCACTCCCAGGCCCGTTCCAAGAATTTTTCTCTGCCTAAATCGTGGCGAGTTTTGCCTTCTGCTTTGAGTTGCTTTTCGAGAATAGTTTGAACTGCGATGCTAGCATGATCCGTTCCCGGCAACCACAGGGTATTGCGTCCAGTCATGCGGTGATAGCGGACGAGGACATCAATCAGCGTCTCTTCAAAAGCGTGTCCCATGTGGAGACTGCCGGTGACGTTGGGCGGCGGGATGACTACGCAGTAAGGTTCGCCGCCTTTTTCGGGGTCAGCTTTGAAGGTTTGGTTGTCTTCCCAGTATTTTTGCCACTTGGCTTCGGTGGCTTGGGGGTCGTATTGGGGGGGTAGGTTTGCGGTCATGGTGGCTTGAGAGTTTGATCTTATTTAAGATTGTGCCACAGGAGAGGGAGGAGAAGAGTTTTGAACCGCAGAGGGCGCAGAGGGAAGAGTTTTGGGAGGGTTTGAGATTATGATTGTGATGATTGGTTTGAGAAGAGGAGAGAAGAGAGTTGGAAGATGATCTGAATGAGTTGACTTATGCTGTGATTGGGGCAGCAATGGAGGTTCATAAGGAGTTGGGGCCGGGGTTTTTGGAAGCGGTATATGAGAATTCGTTGCGTGAAGAACTCTCGCGCCGGGGAATTCCTTTTCAACCTCAACCTACAGTAAATGTAACTTATAAAGGTGTTGTGGTTGGGGAAGGCAGATACGATATGCTGGTTGCCAACACCATCGTTGTTGAATTAAAGTCAGTCCAAACTATACTTCCTATCCATGAGGCTCAAGTTATATCATATCTGAAAATGACTGGTTATCCTCTCGGTCTTCTCATTAACTTTAACGTCCGCTTTTTAAAAGAAGGAATCCGCCGCCTCATCCTCTCCTAAATAAACCTCTCATCCCTCTCCTCTCTGCGCCCTCTGCGCCCTCTGTGGTTAAATCCTCTTAATATCTTTAATTATTTCACCTCCTTATAATCCACCCCATAACTCGTATCTCTCCCCGACAAATACGTAGTTTTCCCGGTTAAAGTCTCCAGAGTTTTTTTCGTTTCAGCCGAAGTAATCGAATTCAGAGGTACGCCGAACTTGCTAGCCAAGGCAGCCGCCACGCCCACACCTTGTCCTTGATAAATATTCACCGTCGCAATTCGCCCGACGGATACAGCCATACCGACATAACCGGACGATCGCCCGACAATGGCTAAATTCTTGACTTTGCTAGCCAAAGCGCTTTCTATCCCGAAATTATAGACGGGCAGCGGCGGAATTCTCGCAGATAAATTCTTGACTCCGCCCCGCATATCGAAATCGTAGGAAAAACTGCCGATCGACTTTTCGGGCACTGTTCCTCCTTTGATAATCTCCTTCCCCGTCAGCGGATCTATCACATCGCGAACGTTCAAAGTTTGCCTGATATAAATCTCGTCTGGAAGAAATACTCTCACATCTTTACCAGACTTCTTTTGTAGCCAGTGTTGGAGATGTGACATTTCTTTAATCATTTCAGGAGTCGGTTTTCTGCCGTTAGCTTCCATCTTCATGATTTGGTGAACTTGGTATTTAAACAAAAACCCGTTCCAGGAGAGTACATTTTTGTTATAAACGCAGACATTGCCCTTATCGAAAAAGAATCCTTTATTTTGACTAAAGGGCAGATTTCTGTCTATGTGATACGCTGCGCCTATGGCTACGCTTCTGATATCGTAGCCGTCTGTATATGGCTGATAAATCGTACTCCAGAAATTCCTCATCCAGAATTTCGTACTGGCAGGATCTTTAGATTTCATAATGCTTTCTTTAATCTTTTTTACCAAAGGCCGATTGTAGAGGATTTCATCTTCTATGCTGCGGAATTCGGACATCGTTATACCTGTAATTCTCGGAACTACAGAGACTGCTAAAGTTTCATTTTTGGATTTTATATTTTGAGATTCATATCCTGTATAATAAGATAATCCGGCTTTTCTAGCCAATTCAGCATCTTGAGTTACGTCAATAAAAGAGTTGGCTTTAATTTTTAGAGTGCTGCCTTTTACTTCGGCATATTCAATTTTTTTATCTACGACGCGGGGAGTAAGAGTTGAGTTGGAAATAACTTTGATTCCGGCTGCTGAAAGCATCTGTTTGAGAGCTCTATCTGCCTTTTTTGGGTCTAAGCAAGATTCGGGCGCATCCGCTTTATCTAAGAATTCCTTAAAACATTGCGCGTAAGGTTGGCGATACCAACCGGGGATTTTATCTACATCGATGTAAGCTAAACCGCCGCGGGTGAGTAAGCCGCCCAAAGGAGCACTTCCGTAGTTCGATCGCACGATCGCAACTTTGCCCTTTGCGCCTAAAGTTTTCTTAGCCCATATCGCCGCACATATCCCCGGTACTTCATCACCATATACTACTACATCAAACTTTTGCTCCGGTAATTTTTTGCGAACTACCGGAGGCGGGCTGCTGGATTTTTGCTGCTGAGTTCCAGCGTCTAAGGTAGCACTTGCTGGGTCTCTATTTGCGATATAATTTTCTATCTCTCTGAAAGCCGGATAATTAAGTAAAAGTTTTAGGGCGGCAAAGATGATTGCAATTGAAGCTAATTTCTTAAAAGTAGAGAGCATTCAGTTGACTCGTTTGTAAATTTGCATTACCTGAAAGCGTAGTTCAGGGTTGACGGAATTGAATATAGCACGTTTAGATAATTTCAACACAAGTTTAACTTTTCCGGGAAGCGTGGTAAACCAATCTTCTCAACCCAAACCTGGTGATGCTGTTCTTGGCAGCCAAAATGCTACAATTACATCAATCACAAATTGAAGCATAAAAACATGACTTTTAAGGCGGTTTTAAATCTTGTTAAGCACTTGTCTCTAGCCGAAAAGTTACGATTGATTAAGTAGATAGTTCCTGAAATAGAACGAGAATTAGTTGTTCGGTCCGTTCCCCGCAAATCGTTGTGGGGTTTATGTGCTGAGTTGGGAATTGCACCTTCTGCCACTGATATAGATGAAGCTCGCAGCGAAGAATGGGGGAATTTCCCAACGGAGGATTTCTAATGCTGGGTGCTGTAGCTGATACTCATGCTGTGATCTGGTATATATTTGCCGAGAAAGCGACTTTAGGTGACTGCTAGAACGACAATAGAACAGATAGCTGCCGAGGGAAATCAGGTGGCTTTTTCATCAATTACATTAGCAGAAATTGTCTATCTGAGCGAGAGAGGGCGGATTAATTCAACTACTCTCGATCTATTATTGAGAGAAGTTGAGAGCGATGATGCCTTATTGGTTGAAATTCCTTTCGATCGCAATATAGCTTTGACTTTAAGGCAACTTGACCGATCGCAAATTCCCGATATACCCGATCGCATTATTGCTGCTACTGCTTTGTATCTTAATGTACCCGTTATTAGTCGCGATCGCCGGATTCAATTATCTAGTATAGACACAATTTGGTAAATCTGAGTCACTCGGCGCAAGTTTAAATTTTCCGGGAACTGTTGTTAGCGGTTTTGCCAGTGTTACTGGTTTGGCAGGGCTATTGATGAGAGTAAGGATGGGGAGTGCGATCGCCTCTCAGATATCTGGTGTCGGGAAGGGCGATCGGCTACAATAATTTAAGAACAACAATTGATTCACCTTAAACATACAGAAAAAATGGAAAAAGTTTTTGTACATCCTGAATGCCCTTTTTCAGTAAACACATTTAAGCTATTGGCTGAATTTTATAAAAACCCCAGCTCAGATTTTTACATGGCACACAAAAGAGATTTCTTAAAATATGTAGAAGAGCCATTGAACTATATTTCCCGTCAGGTGGAAGATCGGTTGCCTAATTTTATCAAAAAAATTATAAGTATCAAGTGGGAGCAACTTGGCTCGTCGATAGTTGAAACAGAAGGTCTACCATCAATAGCTTACAGTATATCTTTTGGTTATGAAGATATCGATTATAGAAACCATGATTACTTAATGCTAAGATTTGACAACCAAGGCTTAACTTTTGGTTGGTGTGCAGAATTTCACAACATCTCTCATCTGATAGGGAATTATGAGAACTATCATAGGACTTACCCACGTGCAATTGAGAGCATGAAACGTTATAACCTTCCCAATCAATATCATTGCTATTTAACCAATCAACGAACTCGTCTTATTCATTCCAAGGGGGGACTTAAATATCGTAGGATAATAATGTTCCCTCAAAAATGTATTCCTGAATTATTAGAAAGTATTATTTCAGCTAACGAACAACATGCAGCATTGAAAAAATATAGAATTAGTAATATTCAGGTTGCTAGAGCGCTTGGAGCAAAAAAAGTATTAGGATATTCTGCCAAACAGTTAATTCACATAATATCCCACACTTTTAAAAAAGTATTTCCATTGTTTTTTATGTTTTCCACTCTGCAGACGGAGAATGATTCATCTGTACCTAACATTCAATATTTTCGAGCCTATGAAAAAGAATTTAATCAAGAGTATCCTATCAAAGAAATTTCTGAAATAACAGGTTTTCAAACATCTGAACTCAACCGCTGGATACGCACCATTAACCGCAAGCAACAAGCGATTATCCAAGGCCCGCCCGGAACCGGAAAAACCTTCCTCGCTCAAAAACTAGCCCAAAACTTAATCGGCAGCGGTGACGGTTTTTCAGACATTATTCAATTTCATCCAGCTTATACTTATGAAGACTTTATTCAAGGCATCCGTCCCCAAAGTCAAAAGGGGGAATTAACTTATCCCATAGTTCCCGGTAGATTCCTAGAATTTTGCGAAAAAGCCGAAGCCTGTGAAGACACTTGCGTTCTCATTATTGATGAAATTAATCGCGCAAATTTATCTCAGGTATTTGGAGAGTTAATGTATTTGCTTGATGACCGCGTTCGCACTGTTAAACTAGCCAGCGGTACACCATTTAAAATTCCTACAAATGTCCGCATTATAGGCACAATGAACACCGCAGACCGTTCTATTGCCTTAGTCGATAACGCACTCCGCCGCCGCTTCGCCTTCATTCCCGTTTATCCTAATTATGAAGTGCTGCGACAGTATCACCACAGAGAGAAAACAGGTTTCCCAGTGGATAAATTAACTAGCATTCTAGAAGATGTCAATCGCGCAATTAACAACAAACACTATGAACTAGGCATCTCCTTCTTTTTGACAAAAACCTTAGCTGAAGATATCGAAGATATTTGGCAAATGGAAATTGAGCCATACCTCGAAGAATACTTCTTTGATAATCAGGCAAAAATGGATGAGTTTCTCTGGGATAAAATCAAATCTCAATTCAGCAATTGATAATCTAACGCTACCATTATTACCACAAACACGGCGTTACAGCATCTATGAAACGAGAATCACCTCAAATCATCGAACTCACAGAATATAAATCCGAAAGGTTTGAACAAGATTTTCTCCCCAAATCAGTCGCACAAAAAATATACCAGAATTATGACAAGGAAATCGATATAGAATTTCCAACCCCTAAAACAAAAGATAAATGGGAATTAAAATCTAAAGGCAGAGTGGGCAACATTCCCATCACTCCAGAATTTCACATCGCCATCCGCCCAAAGGTTCCCATAAACAACCTCTTCGGAATGATTGACTATGCTTACAACCTTAAGATAAAATTTCCCCAAGGCTCGATTCAGTGCCAATCTTTAGAAGAAAGTTACGAGAGATTAGCTAACATTCTTGCCCAAAAAATTATAGAACGCTGTCGCAAAGGATTATATCGCGATTACTTATCGAAAACAGAAAGACTCGCCTACATTCGCGGTCGCGTCGATTTGCGGTCAGCCCTGCAAAAACCTTGGGATGTTAAACTAAAATGCCACTACAACGAACAAACAGGCGATATCGAAGACAATCAAATACTCGCTTGGACACTCTTCATCATTGGCCGCAGCGGTTTGTGCAGTGAATCTGTTTCATCCACTGTGCGAAAAGCCTTTCACGCACTCCAAGGATTTGTTACATTAAAACCTTTTAAATCTGAAGCTTGTATTGATAGAAATTATCACCGTTTGAATCAAGATTATCAACTTTTACACGCCTTATGTCGATTCTTTTTAGATAACACAGGGCCTAGTCACGAAAGTGGCGATCGCGAAATGCTCCCTTTTCTCATAGACATGGCTAATTTATATGAACAATTTGTCGCTGAATGGCTCAAAGCAAATACACCAAAAGGCTTTTTTGTCAAACAACAACACCGAGTCACCCATGACCAAAACTATTTCGATCGGATTGACTTACTGCTGTGCGATATTGCAACAAAAAAAGTCCAATACGTCCTAGACACAAAATACAAAGCTCCCAATAAAGTAGACAGTGATGACCGTCATCAAATAGTTGCTTACGCAAATGCCTTAAATTGCCAAAATGCAATTCTCGTCTACCCGCAAAACCTCAAACAGCCACTAGATATAAAAAATGACGATATTCGAGTTCGCAGTCTAACTTTTTCCCTAAATAGCGACCTCAATGAAGCCGGAAAAACCTTCTTAACCTCTCTACTTCCAAACACCCTCCCCTAACTCTACTCTGCGCCCTCTGCGCCCTCTGCGGTTCATTTATCCACAAAAAAAGAGGCGCAATTGCGCCTCCCAAATCTTTCATGTCTGCGTTTTAAACACTAACAGCCACTTTCGCTTCTTTTGCAGTCAACTTCTCGTAAGT
This sequence comes from Microcoleus sp. K5-D4, assembly GCF_036704575.1. Taxonomy (NCBI): domain Bacteria; kingdom Bacillati; phylum Cyanobacteriota; class Cyanophyceae; order Oscillatoriales; family Microcoleaceae; genus Microcoleus; species Microcoleus sp. K5-D4. The sequence goes on along the minus strand of NZ_JAUBSD010000083.1, from coordinate 21,617 downwards.
CGCCCGCATCTTCAATCCGACTAACACTTGGAACAAACCAGTACCATTGTTGGAACCAGGATATTCGCGGTGCTGGAGCAACAGGTGAGTTAACTCGCCTTCATACTTCGTCGAAGTCTTGCTCAAATGGCTTTCGATGTAAATAACTTCTTCGAGATTCTCGAATTGACCATCTACTTCCAAAATCGAGACTTCGTGACCGTAGAAAGCATCGGGCCCGTAGTACATCTTAATTCCGGGATAGGAACAAGTCAGCTTGCGGCCGCAAGGAACCCAGTTAATTGTTGAACCTTCGTCAAACAAATACGCAGGCTCAAAATTGGCGATGCCTTCGCGCTGGATCATCTGCACGCGCAGAACCTTCCGCTCTTTGTCATCTTTGATCAAGTTGGTCGGCAACACTTGAATTACCACATCAGCATATTGCTTTTGCGGGTCAATGTAGGCGGTAAAATCGGGTTTGCGAGCATTGATCGCAAACAGCACGTCTTCGTAACGGTGGCCCCGTTCCGCCATGTCGCGCTGGATTTTCCAAGCAATTTTTACCTCGTCGCTGATGTCGAGGTAGACGCTGAAGTCGAGGAGCGATCGAACTCGCTCGTCGTACAGCGGATGCAGCCCCTCAATCACAATCACGTGATTCGGCTCTACCCTTTCGGGCGGGTCGATCATACCGGTTTCGTGGTTGTAGATCGGCTTGTCGATCGCGTGACCTTCTTTGAGCGCCTTCATTTGCTCGGCCATCAGGTCAAAATTGTTCGCTCTGGGGTCAAGGGCAGTAATCCCTGTTTCCTTGCGCTGCTTGCGATCGAGACTGTGATAGTCGTCGAGGCAGATTACAGTCACGAAATCTTCCCCGAATAAATCTGTCAATCGGCGTAAAAAAGTAGATTTTCCGCATCCGGAATCTCCGGCAACGCCAATTAAAACCACGCGATCCGGCTTACTGGTCATAGTTTCCCTCTAACAAAATCACTGTTTACTAACTAACTCAAGTCTAGATTCCACAAAATTTCAGCCCGCAGGTAGCCGCAAGCAGGCTTTGTGCTGCTTTGCTACCCCGAGAGGATCGAGTTCTCACCAGCATACAGCAGTGAGTTGACTGCCTGCCCGGAAAGACCCAAGCAATCTTCAAGGCAAGTAATTAATACTAACTTTAGCGGTTAATCTTACCAGAATGCGTCCGCCCCCTACAAGCTCAACCTCATTAAACTGCTCGAATCTTCCTTTCTCTGGTGGGGCGCTCCCCAAATCAGAAGGACTTATCGGGGCAGATCCCCCGATCGGGTAAAATATTGGCAGTACGCAGACAACAATAGCTATAGGTCAACAGCCGAACGCATTAGGGCTCGGTGAGCGCGGCGTTCGGCTAGTAGGGATTTGATACGCGAGCGATCGCAACTTCAACCTTCCCGCCGGCGTGGCGAGGCCCAAAAATTGGCGCGGCCAATTAGTCCCGATGGCCTTAAGAAAAAAGTAAATTGAGTCTAACGTCACATTCTCTTTCTTTATAACTCTGTATCGTGAAGGAAAATCAACCAATGTACAGCCCAAGCATATCTGGTGTGGCGGCCAACTCAGAATCAGGCAGCCGCATCTTTGTTTACGAAGTGGAGGGTATGCGTCAGAGCCAAGCAACTGACCAAATAAGTAACCCGATTCGCCGTAGCGGCAGCGTATTTATCTCCGTGCCGTACGATCGCATGAATCAGGAAATGCGTAGAATTGCTCGCATGGGTGGAAGAATTGTCAGCATCCGCCCCTCAAACAGCGCTCCCGAAACAAATGGCAAAGTCGCACCAGAAGCAGGGCTACAGAGTCAGAAATCTGGAGAAGAAACTAAGCCCATGACTCAAGCCAAGGAAAAAGTTCAGGTTCCTGTTAACCTCTACAAGCCGGCCAATCCCTATATTGGTAAGTGCATTTCTACAGAAGAATTGGTCAAAGAAGGCGGCGAGGGTACAGTCCGTCACGTCAAATTTGACATTTCTGGAGGCAATTTGCACTATCTCGAAGGTCAAAGTATCGGGATTATTCCCGATGGTACGGATAAAAACGGCAAGCCTCACAAAATTCGGCTGTATTCGATCGCCTCCACCCGTCACGGAGACGATGTAGACGACAAAACAGTCTCTCTGTGCGTCCGCCGCCTAGAGTACAAAAGCCCAGAAACCGGCGAAAAAGTCTTTGGTGTTTGTTCAACTTTTCTCACCGGTTTGCAACCTGGAGATGATGTCAAAATCACCGGCCCCGTAGGCAAAGAAATGCTGTTGCCCGACGACGAGGAAGCCACCGTGATTATGATGGGTACCGGTACGGGTATTGCTCCTTTCCGGGCTTATTTGTGGCGGATGTTTAAAGAAAACAACCCCGATTACAAATTCAGAGGTTTAGCTTGGTTGTTCTTTGGAGTTGCTTACACTCCCAACATTCTTTATAAGGAAGAGTTGGAGCAATTGCAGCGCGAGTTCCCCGATAATTTCCGCTTGACTTATGCAATTAGCCGCGAGCAAAAGAATGCTGACGGCGGCAAGATGTACATTCAAAACCGGATTCAAGAGAACGCAGACCAATTGTGGGAATTGGTTCAAAAGCCGAATACTCACACTTATATCTGCGGTTTGAAGGGTATGGAAGGCGGAATTGATGAGGGAATGTCGGCCGCGGCTGGCAAGTACGGCGTTGACTGGGCTGCCTATCAAAAACAGTTGAAGAAAGAGCACCGTTGGCACGTTGAAACTTATTAATGTGTTACCTGATTTAATCTGATTTGTAGGGTGGGCTGGGCTCGCCCTACAATTTTTGAAGCAGTTTTGAGTCTTGAGGGGCTGGTTCACCCAATACAAGTGTAGAATATACAGTAAGCTCACCGAAAAAGGGAGATAACTGACATGGTTATAACTTCTACCCAAAAACTAACCTTTGAAGAATATCTGAACTATCAGGGAGAATCAGGTGTTTGTTATGAATTATATCGGGGCAATCTGATCGAAATGCCAACACCTACAGCAATACATATCAAGATTTGTGAATTTTTAGTTTATCAGTTCCGGCGCTTCTTTGCAGCACACAACCTACCGATAGTTGCAATTGTGACTACCGCAGTCCGAACTGAGGAAAACTCTTCTCGCATTCCTGATGTGGTGATTTGCACTCATAGTCTGTGGGAACAAGTCTGCGCGCAACCTGGTTCCGCAGTGCTAGATTTTGAAGAAAAACCGCTGTTAGTTATCGAAGTTACCAGTCAAAATTGGCGGGACGACTACATTCGCAAACGGGCAGAATATGACTTAATTGATATCCCTGAATATTGGATTGTAGACCCAAATCAACCGAAAATACGAGTATGCAGTCGCCCGGAAAATGAAGGCAGTTATTCTCATCAGGAATTTTTGCCGGGACAGCAAGTTCAGTCTGTACAGTTCGCTGAATTTATTTTATCGGTTAATGAAGTGTTATGTCCGCCCCTAGTTGAAGATTTAATTCGAGAAGAACAAGCACAGCTACAGCAACTAGAACAGCAAAATCAGCAACTAGAACAGCAAGTTAATGCCCAAAGGCAGCGGGCCGAAAGATTGGCGCAGCGGCTGCGAGAAATGGGGATAGAGATGGATACAGAACTTTAAATGGCCATGTAAAATCTGGATTAATTAGTCATGTAGATCCCGGACTTTTTTAAGAAGTCGGGTCTCTGGGTATTCAGTGAAGCCGCGGTTATCATACAATGATTCTAGATGAAGTGAGTTTCAACGGGTCAAAGTCGTGGCTTTCAAAATTGGTTTGCTAGGTTTGGGTACAGTTGGCGCGGGAACAGCAGAGATTTTGCTCTCCCCAGACGGCCGCCATCCGCTGTTGCAGGAATTGGAAATCTATCGGGTGGGAGTGCGCGATATTTCTCGAACTCGGTCTTTACAATTGCCAGAAAATGTGCTGACAACTGACCTAGAAGCGATCGCAACTGACCCGGAAATTGATATTGTAGTAGAACTGATTGGCGGATTGGAACCGGCGCGATCGCTCATTCTGCAAGCTATTGCCAGCGGCAAGCACGTCGTCACTGCCAACAAAGCAGTTATCGCCCGCTACGGTAATGAAATCTTCGAGGCCGCCAACAAAAAAGGCGTTTACGTAATGCTAGAAGCTGCTGTCGGCGGCGGCATTCCAGTCATTCAAAGCCTCAAACAATCTTTAGGTGCAAACCGCATTCAAACTGTCACCGGCATCGTCAACGGCACAACTAATTACATCCTGACGCGGATGCAAACAGAAGGCGCAGACTTTGCCGAAGTGCTCGCCGACGCTCAGCAATTAGGTTATGCTGAAGCTGACCCCACAGCAGATGTAGATGGATTAGATGCTGCCGATAAAATTGCTATCTTAGCCTCGCTAGCTTTTGGCGGACGCATCAAATTAGCAGATGTTCACTGCGAAGGTATCCGAAAAGTTAGTGCGGCTGATATTGACTACGCCGACAAGCTGGGATTTGTGATTAAATTGTTGGCTATTGCTCAAGAAACATCCCACTACAATGGCAAGCAAGCGGAGGCAGAAAGCGAACTGCTGTCAATTCGAGTGCATCCTACTTTTGTTCCCAAAACTCATCCGCTGGCGAGTGTTAACGGGGTTTACAATGCAATTTTAGTCGAAGGAGAGCCGATCGGGCAATTGATGCTGTACGGGCGCGGCGCGGGTGCGGGCCCCACAGCTAGCGCCGTAGTATCCGACATCATGAATGTGGCGGCTATCCTGAAAACCGAAACTGTTCCGATTCCCCATCCTTTGCTGAGTTGCAGTCACCAACACTACTGCAAAATTGCTCCGATGCAGGAACTTGTTACTCGCTTTTACGCCCGTTTTCTGACGCGCGATACTCCGGGCGTAATTGGCAAACTCGGCACTTGTTTCGGCAATCACAAAGTTAGTTTGGAATCAATTGTGCAGACGGGGATTCACGACGATTTAGCAGAAATTGTCGTCGTGACTCACGATGTTAGGGAAGGTAATTTTCAACAAGCACTGGATGAAATTCGCGCGATGGAAGCAGTCCATAGTATTGCTAGCACGTTGCGAGTTTTGTAAAAATGATTTGCTAGGGCGGGTTTCACATACAATATTTGCCAATCATTGACAATCTCTAAAACCCGCCCTCTAACTCACCCAACGGTAAATGTAATGTAGATTTTTGCCCTTTGATACAAGTAAAAGTTAATTTAGATTATTCGTCGTTGTGCCGTGGCGGGTTTATGTAGATTTTTGGTACTTATTAAATATTGTTGGTAAAACCGGCGGCTACCAGATAATGAAAGGAACAAAATTCGATTTTGTCGATGGCAAAACGGGAAGGCACTTGCTAGATTCCCTGTATGAAAAGTTTGCCAAACCCCAACTGCACGATACTTTTAAACCCAATAATCCTTCAATTTACATTCGGCACGAGGAAGGGCAAGTTATTGATGGAAATTACATCATAAAAAAAGTGTTTGAAGACTCTCGGACGGGTTTTTATGCTGAAAGTCGCCTCCCCATTTCTGGCAATAATCCGCCTGTTTTAGTAATTCGCGGATACGGTTCTTGGTATCCTTTCGAGCGCGTTTTGGAAGATACGCCCGATGTATTTATGGCAAAACTAGAACGCCAGTTAAAATCGGCGCAAACTGTGGGTGCTATTGATTGGATAAAGCAGCAATTTCACAGCGGGAATCCGCCCGATGTCATCGGAGAAAGTTTGGGCGGCAAAGTTGCTCAGCAAATAGCAGCAAAATACCCGGATTATATTAGATCTACTGTAATTTTTAATTCTTTGGGCGTTTCGGAAAAGTTAGCTAAAACTTCCACGGCTAACAATGTTTTTCACTACTTTACTTTAGGCGAAAGGTATGCTTTCTGGGCAAATGAAGGCGATTACATACCGGGAACGATTTTAGTGATTTCCCAGAAAGGCAACAACTGTTGTTATAAAATCGAAGAGGCGATCGTCCGAATGGCGCGTTTTGAAGGCAAGTTTCTCAAAAGACGCGCGATTGTGGCAATATTGGCTCAGTTGCTTTTGCTAAACAGACACAATGCGATCGTCCTCAACAAGCGACGGCCAGTAATCGTTCAGATCGATCGCACTCAATTGCAAAGTTTCCGAAAAAAGCGCTTTGTTTAAACTCAGACAGAATTGCTTCAAGCCACAGATGGCTGGTTTTCCCGCGCTGCGACTGCGAGAACCAGACAAAGTGCTGCGATCGCTTTTTCCCATTCTTGCTTTACAGCGGTGGGTTGAACTTCATCAAAGGCGCTAACTAAACGAGGGATCGCTCGTTCTAATGCCTGTCTGGGAATTGATTTGTGCAGATCGACTAAACGAGTTAAACTTTCTTGATTCTTCAAAAAACCGACTACCCATTTCGTAGTATGATCGGGACTGTTAGGGACGTTTTTAATTCCTAGTTCTGTTTGCAACCAGTCGTAAAAAGGCGGCAGCTTTTGAGCTAAAACAGTTCCAGCCGTGGGCAAAGTTTCTTTGAGTAAAGCAGTATCGAGACTTCCTAATAATTGATTGAATTCCGGTGAATCGAGCAAGCTAGTTAATGGCAGTGAAAGCAGGGCTTCAGAAGCGTCGGGGGATACATTTAAAGTCCGCGAAAATGTTTGCAGCATTGGAAAGTCTCTGGTATTGATGACTTTTTTAGCCTAACAATCACGCGAATCAATGAATATGAGCTACCTCATATTAGCAAAATTGTAAGATATCGATCGCCAAAGGAGCCTCTAAATCTAGCTGCTTGCATCTGCGGTTAATAATTTCCCATTAAATATTCTACACAAATTCTCCCTTAGCAACCATCACCACCTTACCACCCACCAAAACTGTTATTTTCCCTTCATTTTTGGCGGCTTGTAATAAGAGCAAAGAAGGTCGATCGATTTCATAACCCTGCTCAACTCTGACATCAATCTTTGCTGATCCATAATAATCATGTTCTACCAAATATCCCGCCAAGCAGCCGTTAGCACTGCCAGTCGCCGGATCTTCTGGAATTCCTAATGAATGGGCAAAAACTCGCACGCTTAAATCATTAATGTCGCTGTAAGTTTCTGGGCAAAATATTAAAATTTCTTTCGCTTCCATTGTATTAACTAGCTCAAAATATTTATCTAAGTTGACTTGAGCTTTTTTGAGCGAGGCGAGAGTTTTTAACGGTACAATAATAAACGGCACTCCGGTCGAAACTTCTTGAATTGGGAAGTTGGCATCAATTTCATCGGGTTGTAAATTCAAGACATTTGCCAGAGTCTCGGCTGATAAAACTTGACCAAAACTAGGCGCGTTTTGTCGCATCCACAAAATATCTGCCGATTCATTGTGATAATTAAAAGTAACCGGAATTTGACCGACGGCTAGATTGAGAATTACTCGATCGACCTTTTGGCGAATAATCTCTTGCTGCAACACAAACGCAGTGCCCAAAGTCGGATGACCGGCAAAGGGCAATTCCTTCTTGGGCGTGAATATCCGCACGTCATAGCCGCCATCTCGCGGATCGGGCGATCGAATAAACGTAGTTTCTGAATAATTGATTTCCCTCGCTATCAGCAGCATTTGGGCCTCAGATAGTTCGGCAACTCCTGCACCGCAAAATACAGCTAGTTGATTGCCAGCATATTTTGACTCGGCAAACACGTCAACTATATAAAAATTCACATTTCCCTCGTTCAACAGTAGTTTGTGTAGCAGCGGTTTCAACCGCCGAGCCTTATAAAAGAAGTTTTTAACTTGCTATTTCAAACAGCGAATTGCCTCCAACATTCCCCGGGCTTTATTGAGAGTTTCCTCATATTCCATATCCGGGTTAGAATCGGCCACCAAACCAGCACCTGCTTGCACAGAAACCGAATGTTTATCGCCTCCTTGAGAACGAACAACCATAGTCCGAATGGCGATCGCACTATTCAATTGCCCCTCAAAATCATAATAGCCGTAAACCCCAGAATACGGCCCCCGGCGGCAACCTTCCAACTCGTGCACAATCTCCATCGCCCGAATCTTCGGAGCACCGCTAACCGTACCTGCAGGAAAACCAGCTTTCAACAAATCCCAAGCAGTCTTATCCTCAGCCAATTCTCCCACCACATTGCTTACAATGTGCATGACGTGAGAATAACGCTCAATTTCCATTAACTCGTCAACTTTTACAGTACCGTTTCGGCAAACTCTTCCTAAATCGTTCCTGCCCAAATCAACTAACATGACGTGTTCCGCAATTTCCTTCGGATCTTGCAGCAATTCAGCAGCCAAAGCATCATCTTCTTGAGGAGTTTTACCCCGGCGGCGAGTGCCGGCAATCGGTCGCAAAGTTGCAATCTTTTTGCCATCAGCAGTGTTTTCCGCCTTCACCATAATCTCGGGACTCGAACCGATAATCTGCCAATCTCCGAAATGAAAATAAGCCATGTACGGAGAAGGATTTATCAGACGCAAAGATCGGTAAAGTGCAAAAGAATCGCCACTGTATTCAGCCTCTAGTCGCTGCGAAATAACTACTTGAAAAATATCTCCGGCTTTGATATAATCCTTAGCTTTTAAGACATTGGCACAATACTTTTCACGGGTAATATTGCTCGTGTAAGCCAATTCTGTATTTCCGGTTGTGGAACGGGTATCTTGCGCGTTATTGGGAGGTGTCCATTCTATGAGAGTAGATTGCCGGGAAAGCGGCGATTGCAGCTTCTCAACTAACTTACCAACCCGATCGCACGCTTGCTGATAAGCATCGGCCAAATCAACGCCAACCTCGCGCAAATCCGCATAGGCGACGGCCCAAATTTTCCGCTTCACCTGGTCGAAAATCAGCAAATTATCAACCTGCATCCACAATCCATCCGGCAAATCATTCTCGCTTGCTGGATGCACGGGAACTCGCGGTTCTATCCACTTAATTAATTCGTAACCCCAAAAACCGAATAGCCCGCCAATTCCCGGCGGCAACTGCGGCAATTTCACCGGTTGATAAGACTCCAAACATTCAGTTAAAGCTACAAACGGATCGCCCGTAAATACTTTTTCGGAACCGTCACGGTAAACTTGAGTTGTGCGAGATCCCCTTGCCTCCAAAATCCACAACGGATCGCACCCTAAGAAACTATAACGCCCAAGTTTTTCCCCACCTTCCACCGACTCCAGCAGAAAACTGTAAGGTTGACCGGCACAAACCCGATACCACGCAGACACCGGCGTATCCAAATCAGCAACCCATTCTTGATACACGGGTACAAAATTGCCTTGTTTCGCCAGTTCCGAAAATTGTGAGAAATCGGGGAATATCATATATATCAGAAGGGAGAAGGAAGAAGGAAGAGGGAAGAATGAAGAAAGAAGAAGGAAAATGGAATCCTGGCAATAATTTCAGCGATTAAAAGCGTCCTAACCGTCTTGGGTTCAATAAACAAAAGACGGAAAGCAACAGCCATGAGGCTGCTGGTACTCGCCAACTGCCATCACCGCCATCGGTTTGAGCGCGCGCAGCCCCTCTTGCAAACACCAGCGAAACAAACTTGCGTAACGCACCGGCAAGTGGAAAGAAACCTGTGCTTCGGAGTTCGACGCGGCCGCCCCCAACAGTAAAGCCTGCATATCCGCTTCAGTTTCTGCGACGCTGTGGCTCAAAGCCGACACCGCACAAGTATAAGCCACAATCCGACCTTGTTTGCAAGCAACCCAAGGAGAAAAGAAATTCAGGGCGTACTCAATATCGCTAGTTCGATCGCACCTGTATAATTTCTTGCACAAAGCCGCACATTCACCAACATCCTCACTAGCCATCGCCCGAACCTCAAACCCATTCTGTGGCTGGCTGCGAAACTTCCCCTCCATTAACACGAAAGGTTCCTTCACCTCAAAACCCAATGAAGCGTACAGCGACAGCGACGCCATATTAAAAGATTCTTGAACCAAACGGATACCCACAGCGTTCTGTCCCTGTTCCAGCAAAGCTTTCATGATTTGCCGTCCCGTGCCGCGGCCCTGAAAAGTGCGATCAACACTGACGGGCCCGATACCGCGAATCGGGCTGCGTTCGTCCATAAACCCGCAGCCGACAACCGCACCCTCGCTGTCGGCTACTATGTCAAAAAACAACGGACTTTCGATCAGAAGACCAATAATTTCAGTTGAAAACTCCAGCGTCGGAAAATCTGTAGGGAATTGATGGCGATCGGAAATACATTTAAAAGCTTCATAATTAATGCGAGCGCAAACATCGATATCAGAAGGCTGCGCTCGCCTGATTGCGACATTCATTATTAATTTAACGATTAACTTTTAATAAGATTTGAAGTTTGCAGTAGTATTTTGGCGCTGCGGGCTTAGCCTCCCGCGCCAGAATACTACTGCAAAAACAAGTTTACAAGCTGAGCCTTACAGGGAATATTACCTATGTTTTGCTCAGCCATGAACTCATTGTCTAAGGATCGAAAGTCTTCTTACCGCTGAACTTGAGCTTAGCCGGATTTGGATTGCTGCCAATATTGCGGTCAATCTTACCGTTGTAGGGACGACCTTCGTTCACCTTCTCAGGGAACACGCCATCTTTGGGATGGAGGTACTCAGTAGTACCGTCGGGAAACACCCGGTAAATTTTGTAGTTGGTGATTTTGAATTTGGCCCGCAGTTGCTGGCCGCCCAAAGCGATGCACTGCTCCTTCCGGGGCAGATGCAGCAAGTTGTCGCCTTGACGCATAATCGCAGCGCCACCAGTAGGCATTTCAAACACCTGCTCCTTGGGGCTAGTCCAAGTGATAGCGTACTTCTCTTCAACTAGCGCCTTGGTCAGCAAGCCGCCGGTGCTGCCGCCGAAGATTGGGGGTTGTCCAGTAAGTTGTTCGGCCATAGATATATCCAAAGGATTTTTACGGCATCGTATCATCGAGACTGCACGCTGTTCTCGAAATTGTAAGGAAAATTAACAGTTTTTTGGCGATCGATCTCTTCTGATAATTGATAATTAGTAGTTAATAATTGATAATTGATAATTTCCACCAAAGTTATAAAACCAAATTAGGCAGCACGAATCCCGAAAAAATAATCAAAAAAAAACAGCAATTATTCTGGTGCTTGTGGGGCACCCGAATAATCGCACATTCCTCTAATTTCTCCCCACACACGATCGAACAATTTACCGCGTCAACCCTAAGTCAAGAACCAATTAGGGTCATAGCCGCGCGGAATTTGGCTCAAAGCAGTCCAAGTTTCTTGATTGACAATCCCGTCGGCCTCAATCCCAAAGCTTTTTTGAAATGCGCGAACAGCTTTGTCCGTCAAAGTAGCAAAGTCACCGTCAACTTTACCGCCATAATGCTTGGAAATTTTGAGAACTTCCTGAACAGTAGCGACTGCTTCCCCAGAACTTCCCAATCTGAGTACCGGCATATTAACTGGAGCACCAGTATAAAGCGCCTGCCAAGTCAGCGGCCCGACAATACCGTCCGGCGACAAGAAAACCCGAAACTGAAACAGTTTCACAGAAAATTCAACTGCTTTGTTAAAAATTCCTTTAGCAGGATGCCGATAAAGTTGCAACTTGGTTAGCAGTTGTTCGAGTTCCAATACCGCTTTACCTTCAGAACCTAATTGTAGTTGTGGCTTTTTGGCCATAGGTTGAGTAGATTTCATCTGGGTTGTAGGTGACATAATTGATTTTCCTAACCTCTAGGTTTGAGTATTCTTCTGGAAAAAAACTTTTTCCGGGCGAAACATTTGCATTCTCAAATTTTCACGAATCAACACTGGCGCCGTCAGTGCCTCAACAGATTCGAGCGACTTTTACCATCTCACGACTTGTGGACAGGAGGCTTACACCATTTTAGATTTTAGATTTTAGATTCGGCATGACTGATTACTATCGGGGTTTGTAGCTTACCTACAGTTGGATTCTTTTTTTAAACTGATATTAATTGGCTGCAGCCTCCCTAGGTATTCTGTCGCCAAACCGGGTTTAAGACGGCAAGCGCATCCTGAATCTGCTTTGATACTTTCGATTTTAAAGCGGAACACCGCGTGCCTACATCACCTTTAAGGCCGATCTAAGAGGGTGAGGATTGAGGGTGAGAGAGAGTGTAGCAGCGGAGGCTGGTTCTGCAGTGAAAACTTTTCTGTACAATCGTATCTCGGTCGATCCATTAATATCGATTCCGGCTGCACCGGACTCATTGTTGATTGTTGATTGTTGACTGTGAGTCAAAAAACTGAAAATTGCGCGAATTATTTGTTGGCCTCGGGATTCGACTTTACGCCCGACGATGAAGGGCGGATTTGATATCATTCCGGTGCAGCCGGATTTGATATAACTCGATCGATACTTGCGCGCTCAGACGCCCACAAACCAGGGTTTTTACAGTATATTCCATGTAGATTTAGTACGGAGAAAGCGGGTTTCGAGCAACAGAATTAGTAAGGATGCGAGAACTGTAAAGAAACCCGGTTTCTGGCGTGTACTTCATAAGCCTGGAATACGCTGTATTAATTGAGTCTAAACAGTGGGAATAGTAAAGTGAAATTCACTTCCTCGGTCTTTTCCTGCGGAATCTACCCAAATTTTACCGCCCCAGCCGGCAACAATCTGTTTGCAAATTGCCAATCCCAAACCGGTACCGCCGGCACTGCGGCGCAAAGCTCCTTCTTCTTGATAAAATCGATCGAACACTACTTTTAAACTATTAGCCTCTATTCCCCTCCCCGTATCGGCTACGAGCACCTCCACCATCTGAGAACCGTTGTATTTCGCTTGCACTGTCACGCTTCCTTGAGGTGTGGTGAATTTGCAAGCGTTGTCTAGCAGTTTAGAGAGCACCTCTACCAACCACTCTCCGTCAGCTTGCACTAAAGGCAATTCTGCGGACACTTCGGCGATAATTTCCGGTAACTGTTGATCGACAGTGCGCGAGCGCACGCTGCTGAGGGCCAAATCAACGCATTCTTGCAGCGTCAGCGATTCTACATTCCATTGGACTCGCCCGCTTTCTAAGTGAGAAAGAGTTAAGAAATCCTGCACGAGTTTCCGCATTCTATCGGCATCGCCGAGGGCAGTTTCTAACATGATTTGCCGCAATTCGGCAGGCATATCTGGTTCGGAGTTCAAACTTTCCAAACAAACTTGAATCGTAGAAAGAGGGGTGCGGAGTTCGTGTCCGGTGATGGCAATTAGATTGCTGCGAGTGCGGTCTAATGCTTCTAATTGTTGGTTGAGTTCTTCTAAATGAGCGTAGGTTTCTGCTTGAATTAAGGCTGCTCCGAGTTGGGTGGCGATCGCCTCTACTAAAGCAATTTCGTCTTCTTCCCAAGGCAAAACCGAGCGACACTGGTGCATTTCCACCATTCCCAAAACCCGCCCCTGATAAAGCACTGGCACCATTAACCAAGAGACTATTTGCCAATTTTCTACAGTTTTTTCCAGGAATTTTGTATTGACAATCAGTGGGTGTTGTGATGTGTCTTGGATGTAAACTCGCTCTTGCCGCGCCACCGCGTCGCTCCATATTTGATTTTCCTGCAACAGCCAAGTCTGATCCAGCATGGAACTAGCGCCGGGTCCCAAAAACTCGCGATCGATTTTGACCGCCACATCTGTGGCCTTGCACCGATAAATCAAACACCGGCTGGCCGACAGGGCAGTGCCGAGTTCTTGGACTGCAACTTCGACGATTTCTTGTGGGTTGAGAGACTGTCGCATTGCCGTGGTAATTAAGTTTACCAGGCGTTCTTTGCGTTCCTGAGCGGCGATGGCGCTGTATGCTTTGAGCAGTTTGTGCTGGCCTGCTTGCAAGTAGGTTACTAAGCGTTCGGTAAAAGCATCGCTCAATTTTGGATTGGGAATTTTTGAGTTTTTTCTCGTACTTATGTCTGGTTTGGCGGCTTGGGAAGTGGCGGATTTCCGCGTTTTTTTCGGTGTTTTGAGCTTGTAAGTAGTTCGCGCTCGATCGATCTTTTCGGCCAATTCCGGGCGATAATTGACAATTCTATCGAGCAACAATGCGGCCGCTTTGGAGCTGACCTCGCGATCGAACGTCCAAATTCCTTCAAATCTGCGAGCTTGATCCATCAACAGTGGCCCGCGATCGTCCTGGTTGTCGATCGGCACAATTTTTTCTTGACAAATCAAGCAAGTTGAGTATTGTTGGCCGAGCACCACTAAGTGCCACTCTTTACTTAATCCGTCATCCGGTGCAAACGCCACAGTTTCGTGACACTCCGAAGCATTTTTAAAGTCAGTTTCCGGTGCTGCCAGCACGTATACCTGAGACGAGCGTGAGGCAATTCGCCGGTAGCGGTGAGCTTCCTGGCGGTAGAAGCGCTCTCGCTGAAAGCTTGCAATGACTAGCGGTTCGTCGGAACCCGCCAAAACTAAGTCTTCCATTGCGTGAGACAGGGCTGTCATGGAAGATTTGAAATAAATTTGTGCCCGCAGTTGGGGCAAAGCTTGCAGAAGTTCTGCCAGTAGCGAAATAGGGACGATCATCTAGCCTTAAACGTGCATTTTTGCCGATGACAAAACAGGATCGATAGGAGGTTTAGAGCGATCCCTTTTCAGTATCTGATACATTTATGCTTCATAACACGACTGTTTAAGTCATATCATGCTAGGCATATCATTTAGACGAATCTAAGCAGAGGTATGCCTCCAAGACCTTGAGTTCATCCCAAAGTCACCTGTTTTTACCTCTAGGTTTTGACGCCAACTCATCTATTCAGGCTTCGATTCGGGCGTTAGGACTCTCACCATTCAGACTTGTTAGGCACCGCTTGCGGATCTCTTGCATTATACTATTCTTGAGCTATTTGATATCAGCGCCATCTTTATCGGTTTTTGGCGAATCGGTTTTTGGCGATCGCTCTGGCTAATCGGCAATTAAACTTTCAAAAATCACAAATAATTGGCCATTAGCTAAAAACTAACGGCCAATTATTGTGAGGACTTATATCCAATCTGGTTAGATTCGGAATGATGCCAAGGATGCTCGGAAAATTATTATGCCGATGAAGCGCGGAAACGATTTTCACCAAAATCTATGAAGAAAAAGGGTTTCGGACACCTAGCGTGTAAATCCTATTTTTTTTTGAGGCATCGCCCCTAAGTATAAATGCTGCCGCTGTGGTTGTCTTAGGCTAGTTCGCCCCCTTCGTCGCTGCCGCCCGGAGATGATTTGTAGAGAGCATCTAATTGTTCGCGGGCGTCTTGGACAGTCAGCGAACGCATCACTAACAGGGGCTCATTGACAATGTGGCCGTGTTCGTCTAAAAGTTCTGGATGGGGTACAGATTGAGAGCGAGGATGGGATGCGTGGCGATTATTTGCCATGAATTGTTGAGGGCGCTGGGACTCCATACCTACGGTGACTAGACTGCGGATTAAGTTACCGACTGCCAGAAAGGCAAGAACGGTAAAAGCTAAAATATAAAGCAGGTGCAACATTATTTTCTCCTCCGGGCTAAACAGCCACACAGCAATTTACAAAGGTGTTTCAGCAAGTAATAACTTATTAACTGGAAATATGTTTGAGGTTGTCAAGTCAGCCACTACATTTCCAAAGGTTTGGGGTTTGAGTGCAAGTTTAACTTGAACTCGCTTCCTTATTTTCCTGGGTGAGCTGACTGCAATGAGCGAAAGCGGGACGATACTTGCCAGCATTCGGCGAGCAGTCGGTGCCACGGCATCAGTGCTGCTGTTTCAATCCCAACTTGACCTCCGGTTGCTTGAAATAGAGCTGTAGCCGCGCCTACTTCTTGGTGAGCCTGTTTGACTCGCGCCAGCAAGTCAGATTGATCTTCGTCGCTGAGAAAGGGAATTTCTTCAGTTTCTAAGAGCTTTGCCGATCGAGCGAACCAGTAATTGAAATCCTCTAACAGCGGTTCCAGTAACGCTTTGAGCAATTCTGGCTCGGGCAAGTTGGAATTAAGCATGGATCAAAATTGGGTTATTTATCTATTATAGTCTTAGACGGTCTTTACAAATTGTAACATATTTTTAACAAAAATTCAATAATTTAATCACAATTAGCAGGTGGGTGTGAATAAATTTAACTGTGCCAGCAGCGATTTTTGAGTCGAAATCCCAAATTCTGCAATATCCGCTCAGACTCGCTAGCAATAGCTCATAGCAGAAGGAAGTTCGACAACGGATTCGCTTTCTTCGGATGTAACGGATGAAAGAAAGAAAAAAGAAGGAAGAAAAAAACTATGCCCAATGCCCAATGCCCAATGCCCAATGCCCAATGCCCAATTCCCAATGCCCAGAATGACCTAATTTCCCGGAGTGTCCGCCAGTCGGAAGTCGGCGCTTGCTGTCCCAATCTGAGTAAGATAGAAGCAACTGCAACTAAATTAATTGCTAATTCAGCCGATGTCTAGCTCAGAATCCATGTCCCCTCCAGAAGAGTCCGTTAAGATTGAGTTGCCCCGCACGAGTGAGTCGGAGGCACTAAAAAAAATTCGCCACACCACCTCCCACGTTATGGCGATGGCGGTGCAGAAGTTATTTCCCAAGGCGCAAGTAACGATCGGCCCTTGGATTGAAAACGGTTTCTATTATGACTTTGACACTCCCGAACCTTTTACGGAACAGGATTTAAAAGCCATTAAAAAAGAGATGATCAAAATCATCAACCGTAAATTGCCTGTAATTCGAGAAGAAGTCAGCCGCGAGGAAGCGGAACGCAGAATTAAGGAGATTAACGAACCTTACAAATTAGAAATTTTAGAAGGTTTGATCGAACCAATTACTATTTACCATGTGGGCGAGGAATGGTGGGATTTGTGCGCCGGGCCTCACTTAGAAAATACCAGTGAGTTGAATCCAAAGGCGATCGAGCTAGAAAGCCTAGCAGGCGCTTACTGGCGCGGCGACGAAACCAAAGCTCAATTACAGCGCATTTACGGTACTGCTTGGGAAACTCCCGAACAATTAGCAGCATACAAACACCGCAAAGAAGAAGCATTAAGGCGCGATCACCGCAAATTAGGCAAAGAATTAGGCTTGTTTATCTTTGCCGATCCGGTGGGACCTGGTTTGCCTTTGTGGACGCCAAAAGGCACGGTTTTGAGAAGTATTTTAGAAGATTACTTGAAACAAGAACAAATCAAGCGCGGCTATTTGCAAGTTGTGACTCCGCACATCGCTAGAGTCGATTTGTTCAAAATTTCTGGACATTGGCAAAAATACAAAGAAGATATGTTTCCGCTGATGGCGGAGGATGAAGAAGCGGCAGCAAACGAACAGGGTTTTGTGATGAAACCGATGAACTGCCCTTTCCACATCCAAATTTACAAAAGCGAATTGCGTTCCTATCGCGAATTGCCGATGCGGTTGGCGGAATTCGGCACAGTTTACCGCTACGAACAATCGGGAGAATTGGGCGGTTTAACGCGGGTGCGTGGCTTTACGGTGGATGATTCCCACTTATTTGTGACGCCGGAACAATTGGATGCAGAATTCTTGAATGTAGTGGATTTGATTCTGTCAGTATTCAAGAGTCTGCAACTGAAAAACTTTAAGGCGCGTTTGAGTTTCCGCGATCCGAACAATTTAGAGAAATACATCGGTTCCGATGAAGCTTGGGAAAAGGCTCAAGGTGCAATCCGCCGCGCTGTGGAAACTTTGGGAATGAATTACTTTGAGGGAATTGGGGAAGCGGCTTTTTACGGGCCAAAACTCGATTTCATTTTCCAAGATGTTTTGGATAGAGAATGGCAATTAGGAACTGTTCAGGTAGATTACAATTTGCCAGAACGTTTTGATTTGGAATACGTTGCTGAAGACGGCACTCGCAAGCGTCCGGTGATGATTCACCGCGCTCCTTTCGGTTCTTTGGAACGCTTGATCGGGATTTTGATCGAGCAGTATGCGGGCGATTTTCCGCTGTGGTTGGCGCCGGTGCAGGTGCGGTTGTTGCCTGTCAGCGCGGAGTTTTTGCCGTTTGCGAAGGAAGTGGCGGCGAAGATGAAGGCGCTCAATATTCGCGCTGAAGCTGATGAGGATAGCGAGCGTTTGGGCAAGTTGATTCGCAATGCTGAGAAGGATAAAATTCCGGTGATGGGTGTTGTGGGTGCGAAGGAAGTTGAGGCGAATAGTTTGAATATTCGGACTCGGGCTTCTGGGGAGTTGGGGGCAATTTCGGTTGATGAAGTGATTCGGAGATTGCAGGAGGCGATTAGTAGTTACGGGAATTTTTAAGCGATTTTAATCGCAGATTTTAGAACGGGCGTCTCGCCCGTTCCACAATTCACTTAATGGGCGTCTCTCCCCTTCCACGATTCACTTAACGGGCGAGACGCCCGTTTCACAATTAATACAAATGATAAGCTGTTGTGCATTTAATTTTCACAATCCTCTCCGTTGCCTTTGCGTGCAGGTGATGCTGAACAAATTGTAGATTTACAAGCGTTATTAAAGGGGGTTTACGATCGCCCCGCCTATGACTTTAGAATAGATTATACCGTCGCACCCCTTGCTGCGCTGTCGGAAACCGATGCTGTTTGGGCGGATGTTTTGTTGGGGGAGAGGGGATTGATCGGATGATAGAGGGAGGTTTAAGTGCGATCGCCCGCATATAAATTGCTGAGATATAATTAGATGAGGTAGAGTGGCAATAGAAAGTAATGGCAGATATTCAAATCAGCGTCGAAGGACAAGATGCAGTTGCTGCTAAAGATGAACTGTTTGCGATTTCTGGCTTGTCGGGAAATTGGGAAACAACCGGGGATGATGAAAAAGAGGGAACTTTAATAATCATCCGCTTACGATCCAGAGACAATTCCAGAAGTAGGAGAACTAGATGAGCTACAAATCTTTATAGGATAAAAAAACAATCTGGGTGTGGACAGCAGTAAATTACTTTAGACTAGGTATTCTAGGATGGGTATTAGGAGACCGAGCGTCCTAAAACGTTTGAACATTTGTGGGATGTAATTAGTAGATGGGGATGCTATTTTTATGTGACGGATGACCCGAAAGTTTATGCAATGTTTATTCCAGAGAGAAACCAAATTCTCTGCCCAACTTACATGACTTGGGGTTGAAGGTAAAAACACAAGATTAAGACACTATCTGGCTCGCTTAAAACGAAAGACTTTTTGTTATTCAGGCAGCCGAACAAATGCTCATATCTTCAATTAAACTACTTATTCATTATCTCACGTTTAATGATGTTCGCCTTCCCTATTCAATTAATTATTTCGAGCGAGCATTACTCACCGCACGCGATCGCTAAACCATACCCCAATTCAGCAACGCCGGGATTGGTTTGTGTGGACGGTGTAGGGTACTGGGTTCTACGGCTGATGCGTTACAAATTGTTGCGAAATGATGCCGTAATACAGTAAATAGTAAGATAGTTGGTAGTGGTGCATTATCATGTTAAACTAATAAAATAATATCAATACTCCTGAGTATATATGAGTATCACTTGTTTAAGATGTCCTTCGGGGAAAATTATTAAATACGCTCATACTTATGGTAAACAAGTGGTAAACAAGGATATAAATGTCAAGTAATGTGGGCGACGGTATTTTGTCCATGAGTATAATTTATCGTTAAGGCGAGTTCCGTGACCTGCAATTACTATACACTACTACCCAATTACTATGTACGACAAAAATAATCCAAATAAGCTCATGCCAGATCCAACAAGTGAAGGGAAGACTCACTTTATCTCACCACGGTTACTAAAGTTATTAAGTTACCAGACCCCTATAAGACAATTCTTTACCCAAGCGACCTATATGAGTCGCCGAACTGAGCCGGGAAGTATTGATTTTACTATCGGTGATGCCCATGAAGTACCACCTCCAGGGTTTGTAGAAGCCTTACAGCGTTGGAGTGTACCGCAAAATCAAGGGTGGTATGGCTACAAAGGAAATATTCCACAATCACGGATCACTGTATCCGCTGCTCTTCAGGATAAACGCGGACTTTCTATATTGCCTGAAGATATTTTTATGACCAATGGTACTGTAGTTGGTTTGGCGATTTGTCTGCAAATGTTAGCTGGTGAGGGAGATGAGGTAATTATTTTGACTCCACCCTGGTTAGGTTATAGGAGTATGGTGCATTTTACCGGTGCGGTTCCGGTGGGTGTGCCTGTGGATAAAAACACCTTTGATATGGATTTGCAGGCGATCGCATCTGCAATTACAGAACGGACTCGAGCAATCATTATCAATTCACCCCACAACCCTACAGGTAAGATTTTTTCAGCTAGTACCCTAGAGGGTTTGAGCGGTATACTTAACGAGGCTTCTAAGCACTATGGCAAGCCTATTTATATTATTTCCGATGAAACCTTCAGCCGCATTGTTTTCGACAACCAAACTTGTCCCAGCCCTACTCAGTTTTACCCATTTTCTTTCTTAGTATATGGTTATAGTAAGACTTTAATGGCACCCGGTCAACGTATAGGGTATATTGCTTTACCTCCCACTATGCCTAATCGGGAAGAAATAAGACGAATCATTGCTTTCCTACAACAAACTCCTTTTGGTTGGTGTTATCCTAGTGTGCTCATGCAGTATGCATTAGGAGACTTAGAGCAACTAAACATAAATATCGAGCATTTACAAAACAAGCGAGATCGGATGGTGAAGGCACTGCGGGATATGGGTTACAACCTGTATGACCCTGATGGGACGTTCTTCCTCTTGGTGAAATCACCTTGGGATGATGACCTTGCTTTTGCCGAGTTATTAGCAAGTCAAGATATATTTGTTTTACCAGGAACTCCCCAGGAAATACCCGGTTACTTCCGAATTTCCCTTACTGCCAACGAAGAAATGATTTCGCGTTCTCTACCCAAATTCCAAGCTGCGATGGAATACGCTGTTGCTAACCCACTTGCTTCGCCCTCTTCTGTCACTAACCGCCAGAGTATAATAGAACAAAATCTCTCAAACCAGAGCTAGGTCTATGGTTAACCCTCGCCAAGCTATTTCAACCTTGAAATTGATTGATCAGTATTGTCGCTATTACAGAAATCTGTTTTCAGAAGTCAGAAGCTTCAAAGCTTTTACACACCTTCATGCTGGTATAATTTCTGAGATGGCGTTGCTGAATAGGGGTATGGTTTAGCGATCGCGTGCGGTGACTAATGCTCGCTCGAAATAATTAATTGAATAGGGAAGGCGAACATCATTAAACTTGAGATACTGAATAAGTAGTTTAATTGGATATCTGAGCATTTTTTCGGCTGGCTGAATAACAAAAAGTCTTTCGTTTTAAGCGAGCCAGATAGTGTCTTAATTTTGTGTTTTCACCTTCAACCGCAAGTCATGTAAGTTGGGCACATAATTTTGTTTCTCTCTGGAATAAACATTGCATAAACTTTCGGGCCATCCGTCACATAAAAATAGCACCCCCATCTACTAACTACATCCCACAAAGGTTCAAACGTTTTAGGACGCTCGGTCTCCTAATAGCCATCCTAGAATACCTGGTCTAAAGTAATCTACTGCTGTCCACACCCAGATTGTGTTTTTTTATCCGACAAAGGTTTGTAGCTCATCTAGTTCTCCTAAGTAGGTCGGCGCCAAAAAACCGAACTATGTTAAAATAAGTAAAGAAAGAGAACACATCTACTGAGGTAACTCA
>NZ_JAUBSD010000082.1:0-35831 GCF_036704575.1 Microcoleus sp. K5-D4 | reverse complement strand
TTATTGGATCGAGGCTTCTATCACTTCGCTTTTTGGTCAAAACTCATTTCTCAAGAAATTGGATTTATCACTCGAATCAAGAAAGGTGCATCTTATCAGGTAGAGCGGGTATTAACAAATACCTATGATATCAAAGACCAGATAATTAAAATAGGTGCAGGGACAAAAAAGACACCAGCCTTGACTATAAGATTAGTACAAATTCGCTCCAAGACTTCCTGGCGTTCTTATCTGACAAGTGTCCGAGAACCTGAAATATTGCCCCCCTATGTAGTAGCAGATTTATATCACAGACGCTGGCGAATAGAAGAGGCATTTTCTACAGTAAAAAGATTATTAAATCTGAGCTATTTATGGACAGGTTCATTAAACGGAATCAAGCTCCAAATCTGGGGGACTTGGCTATTTTATGCGGTTTTAGTAGATTTAGGAGATGCAGTTGCCGATGAATTAGGAGTACCAATTGAACGGATTTCATTAGAAATGATTTATCGGGGTATGTATCATTTCTCTGTTGCCTATCAAAAAGGATTAGCTTCGGACTTAGTTAAGTATTTTGCCGCCGATAAAAATCAAGATTTAGGGATTGTTAAGCGACAGCGAAAACCTCATGTCAGGCTAATTATTTCTCCTTTCCCGGGAACTCAAAGAAGTCCCGAACAATTTTTTTTCAACAATAAAGGAACAAATTGAGTCATATTTTAATTGGGTCAACAGGTAAAAGATGAGTAATTTGACTCATTGACAATAGTGCTTTTAGCTTAACTTGTGAGTAATGATATCGCTCGGATTGTGTTGGTAGCGGAATCCAAGGGCAACAAAGGGTGGGGTTCGATCGCGCGATCGGCTGAACCCGCCCAAAAACCGATACTTATTTTCCGACAGGAGTCGTGAGTCGCCCAAAATTTTAGATTCTAGTTCAACCTCCCCGATTCATCGGTGGACTACATCTAAAATCTAAAATCGTGTCACAGGGGCGATCGCCCAAAAAAATACTAAGCAGCTTAGTTTCCTCCTGAAACCCAGCTTCTAAAAACCTTAAAAAATTTCCCCCTGATGGCGTTAGCCTACTTAGAGGAAAAACACAATCGCATAGATATCAGATATTGTACCATTTTCAAGAAGCCTTTTAAGGGCTGGTTAGAAGAACCCCTCCCAAGAAAATTTACTCTTGGTGAAATGGGCCGGAAAGCCCGTTCTTGAGAACCGTTCAACATCTGAGATAAAGTGCATTGTAATTGTTGAACCAAAGAGTTTTTAACTGGGAACGGCGGGATTTGTGGCTATACAATTCTTTATATGCTATAATAGTTGGCTAAACTGCCTTATGACAAAAAACAAGGTATATGATATCAGTTTTGAGCCCACCCGCAAAGCGAAACGGCTTTAAAGTTCTTCTGGTCGAAGACAATCAAGCAGAAGCCGATCTGATTGAAGAATTATTATTAGAAACAAACCTCAGTAGAGCCGAACCCCAGAGGCTATCAGTAAGTTGTACAGACCGTCTCAGCAAAGCGCAGCAACTTTTGGTCAGCGAACATTTTGATGTGATTTTACTAGATCTTTCGCTGCCCGACAGCCAAGACTTAAATACAATTGTCAAAATACAAGAATATAGCCTAAATACTCCGATTGTCGTACTGACTGCCCGCAACGATGAAGAGCTTGCCGTGCAGTCAATCCAAGCCGGAGCTCAAGATTATCTAGTCAAGCGAAAAATTGACAGCGAAGTGTTAATTAGATCGCTTCGTTATGCAGTCGAGCGACAGCACAACCAAGAAGCTTTACGAAAAAGCGAAGAAAAATATCGCTCGGTAGTCGAGAATTCTCTCGTCGGCATTGCCATTCTGGCTCCTCCGAGTTGCCCCTCAGCACCCGAAAAATGCGAGTGGTTGGAAGTAAACGATGCTTTGTGCGATTTGCTGGGATACGATCGCCAGGATTTTTGGCATGAGAATTGGGAGAGGTGGGTTTTTCCTGAAGACTTGCAGTCGAGTTTAGAGCAGTTAAATAAAATTTTGGCAGGGGAGAGTGAAGGCTATGTTTTAGACCAAAGGTGGCGCCGAAAAGACGAAAAAACAGTTTATACTAGAGTTTCCCTGCGCTGTATTCGCGCCCAAGACGGCTCGATAGACCGCCTGATTAAAGTAGTCTTGGACGTGAGCGATCGCTACCGTTACGAAGCTCAATTAAAAGCATCAGAAGAGTTTTTAAATCACACGATTAATTCGACTCCTGACCCGATTTTTGTTAAAGATGAGCAGCACAGATGGATCGTATTAAACGATGCTTTTTGCAATTTGATAGGAAAAAGGCGATCGGAACTGATTGGCAAGTCAGGATACGATTTTTTCCCCCCAGATCAAGCGGCTTTTTTTTGGCAACAAGACGAGCAAGTATTGCAAAGAAGTCTTTCTCAGGAAACAGAAGAAAATTTTACCGATCGCGGCGGAAAAGAACGCATTATATCTACCAAGAAAACAGTTTTTAACAAAGCCGACGGTCGTAAAATGTTGGTCGGAACAATGCGAGATGTTACCGAATACAAACGCCAGCAAATTGCCTTGCAGGAAAGCGAAGCTCGATTTCAAATAATGACCGACAACGTGCCGGGAATGATTTATCAATATCGGCTTTATGTAGATGGTAAAATATCTTTCACTTACGTTTCTTCTGGCAGTTTGCAGATCTACAATTTAAAACCAGAACAAATAGAAGAAAATGCCACTTTGGCTTTTGCAACAGTTCACCCAGACGACATCTCAGACTTGCAGCGATCGATCGCAACTTCGGCGGCGACTCAGCAAGCTTGGCAACACCAGTGGCGGCAAGTTATGGGAGATCGAGTGAAATGGCTGCAAGGCGCGTCGAAGCCAGAAAGGCAAGCCAACGGTGATATAGTTTGGGACGGTTTGGTGATGGATGTTACCGAATTGAAACAAACCCAGCAAGACCGTGATCGATTTTTTAATCTCTCGCTGGATTTACTTTGCATTGCAGGTTTTGATGGGTATTTTAAACGCTTAAACCCCGCTTGGTCAAATGTATTAGGTTATAGCAGTGATGAAATCTTAGCCAAACCTTTGATAGAATTCGTCCATCCAGAAGACCTAGAAATTACTGTAGCGGAGTTAGAAAAACTTAAAAAAAGCCACCCCGTTATTAGCTTAGAAAACCGCTATCTTTGCCAAGATGGTACTTATAAATGGCTGTCGTGGACAGCATCGCCGTTTGCAGAAGAAGGTTTGATTTACGCAGTTGCCCGCGACGTTACATTTAGCAAGCAAGCTGAAGCTGAATTGCGTAAGAGCGAAGCCACTAACCGCGCTCTTTTAAATGCGATACCAGACATGATATTTCGCTGTCGGGCAGACGGCACTTTTGTAGACTTCAAGCCTGCCAAAAATTTCGAGAAAATCATCCCACAAAAAACACTAATTGGCAAAAAAGCACAAGACATATTGCCGGCGGCTTTTGCTGAAAAAATCTTGTCGGGCAATCAACAAGCGATCGCCACGGGCGAGATTCAAGTTGTAGAATATCAAATGCCCGTTAATGATGAACTCTACGATTTTGAAGCGCGAATTGTTTTCTGCACGGATGACGAAATTATCGCGATCGTCCGCGACATCACCAATCGCAAACGTTTTGAGTCAAAACTCCACAGGCAAGCAGCGGCAATGGCTGCCGCTTCCGAAGGTATAGCCATAATCGATACCGACGGACTTTTGATTTATTGCAACGCAGCCCGACTAAAAATCTACGGTTACGACTCTCTCGAAGAACTGTTAGGCAAAAGTTGGAAAGTATGCTACGAAGGTGCAGAACTGCAAAGGTTTGAGCAAGAAGTTGTGCCTACTTTAGTGCAGAAAGGTTGGTACATGACCGAAGCAGTAGGATGCCGCCGCGACGGCTCGAAGGTTCCTTTAGATGTATCGCTGACAATGCTAGCCGGCGGAGAAACTATTTGCGTTGTTCGCGATATTTCCCAAAGGAAACAAGCAGAAGCAGCACTGCGAGAGAGCCAGCGATTCATTCAACAAATTGCAGGGGCAAGTCCTAATATTTTGTATGTTTGTGACTTAATTGAAAAAAAAAATATCTATGGAAACGCTTCTATATACCACATTCTTGGCTATAAAGTAGAGGAGATTCAGGCAATGGAACCGTGGATGATGTCAACTTTAATCCACCCCCAAGATTCAATTAAAATGCCTGATTATTTACAGCAAGTTGAAACAGGCAGCGAAGGGGATATCTTTGAAATTGAATACCGAATTAGGCACAAGGATGGTTCTTGGCGCTGGATGGTCAGCCGAGATACTGTATTTGCAAAAACAGCAGACGGTAAGTTAAAACAAATTCTCGGCACGGCAACTGATATTACAGAAAGCAAGCAAGCAGAAGATGAAATAAAGCTGTTGCTGGCAGCAACTCAAGCCATTAGTCAATTTGCAGATTTTCACAGCGCCCTCCCAGATATTTTGCGGTTGCTGTGCAATGCGATCGGCTGGAATTTTGCGGAAGCTTGGATACCGACTGCTAACGGTACTTTTTTGGAACACAGCGAAACTTGGTACGCTAGCGAGCGCGATTTAGATACGTTCGGACGCGAAAGTAAAAAAATTAGATTCGCCGCCGGAGTGGCAGTACCTGGACGCATTTGGTCAACCAGCAAGGTAGAATGGATTGAAGATATTTCTCTAGCCACAAATCATCTTTTTGCCCGAGCGCAAATGGCGGCATCAGTCGGATTGAAAGCTTGTTTCGGAGTGCCAATTCACGCTAGCTCAAAGGTGCTAGCAGTTTTAGTATTCTGCAAGCGCGACCGCTCAATTATGGAACCGCGTATAGTAGAGTTGGTCAAGGCTGTAGCGACTCAATTGGGCGATCATATTCAGCGCAAACAAGCCGAAGAAGAATTGCGTAAAAGTGAAGAACGCTGGCAGTTAGTTCTCAAAGGCAATCAAGACGGAATTTGGGATCTGAATCTTCAAACAAATGAAGCTTTTCGATCGGCCCGCTGGCAAGAAATTATCGGTTACACAGACGGCGACATCGACAGCAACTACAGCGCATGGATCGATCGCATCCATCCAGACGATCGCTCACGAGTCCAAGCAGCGATCCAAGGTTATCTCGATCGCCAAACCCCCAATTACGCCGCCGAATACCGCTTGCAGTGTAAAGACGGTAGCTATAAGTGGGTGCTCGCCCGCGCTCAAGCCGTTTGGGATCAAGCCGGAAACCCTCTGCGGATGGTGGGTTCGATGACGGATATTAGCGATCGCAAAGCAGCAGAATTAGCTTTACTCAAGGTCACTCAAGCCGTCGAAAGTACCAGCGATGCGATCGTGATTGCCGACTTGAAAGGGCGGTCTATTTACCACAATCAAGCCTTCATTCAGCGCTACGGCTACACAGTGGAAGAACTCAATGATATTGGCGATATGACCGCGCTTTATGTCCGGCATAAAAATTACAAACAAATCTATAAAAGCCTTCGCCAAGGTCGCTCTTGGTCTGGCGAAGCTTCCCTGCACACTAAGAGCGGCGAAGCAGTAACTGCTCTGGTGCGAGCCGACAGTATTCAAGATATTAATGGAAATTACATCGGCTTAATTGCAGTGATTACCGATATCACAAAACGCAAAGAATCAGAGCTGATTTTGCGGCAAAAGTTAAAGCGCGAACAGTTGGCAGTAGCCATGCTGGAACGCATTAGATCTTCTCTCAATCTTGAAGAAATTCTTACCAAAAGTGTCGAAGAAGTGCGACATTTTTTGCAAGTAGACCGTACTATTATTTACCAATTTAATCCGGATTGGAGCGGGTTTATCGCTGTCGAGTCGGTTGCCGAAAATGTCCGACCAATTGTAGGAATGGAAATTTATGACCCCTGTTTCGGGTCAGCCTACGTTCCTCTTTACCAAGAGGGCAGAATTAGAGCCATAGAAGATGTTCAAAATGCCGGGCTGGCCGACTGCCACTTGGGTTTGTTGACTCGGCTCGATGTGAGAGCGAATCTGGTAGTGCCGATTTTGCAAGGCGAAAACTTGTGGGGGCTGTTAATTGCCCACCACTGCACGGGCCCGCGTCCCTGGCAGCAATTGGAGGGAGAGTGCCTAAAACAATTGGGGGTGCAGTTGGCGATCGCCATTCAGCAATCGATGCTCTTTGAGCAAGCACAAACCGAAATTGCCGATCGCAAACTTGCAGAAGCCGCCCTGCAATTAGCTAAAGAAGCCGCCGAATCCGCCAACCGCGCTAAAAGCGACTTTCTCGCCAACATGAGCCACGAATTGCGGACGCCTTTGAACGGGATTTTGGGATACATTCAACTGCTCAAAGTCGATAAAAACTTTACCGCCGATCAACAGGAAAGTCTTAACAACATTCACCAGTGCGGCAACCACCTGCTGATGCTGATTAATGATGTTTTAGACCTCTCAAAAATCGAAGCTAGTAAAATGGATCTGTCGCTGACAAACGTGCATTTTTCCAGTTTTTTGAAAGGTATTATTGATTTGTTCCAGATGCGCTCAGCTCAAAAAGGAATTGCTTTTAATTATGAGCAGGTTTCAGCGCTTCCAGACGGCATTTTGGCCGACGAAAAAAGGTTGCGTCAAGTTTTGATTAATTTGCTCAGCAATGCCGTTAAGTTTACGAACAGCGGCAGCGTTACATTCAAAGTCGGTTATGCAGAAAATTTCCCGGCTAATTATCCTCCAACCAACGGCAAAAATTCTAGTTTGACAGCGGAAATTGCCCCTCAAATAATCAATTTGACCGCTAATTTAGACGCGCAGCAAATGTCTAACCCGCCGCTAGGAACAACAGAAGCGCCCGAGGGGATAATAGCAGACAATACCGGCCGTACCCCTACCCATAAAATTCGCTTTCAAATCGAAGATACCGGCATTGGCATCGGGCAGAATAAATTAGAAGAAATATTTTTGCCTTTTCATCAAGTGGGCGATCATAACAATTTCGTCGAAGGTACCGGACTGGGACTTTCCATCAGCCAAAAATTAGTCAAAATGATGGGCAGCCAAATTCGCGTCCAAAGTAGCTGCGGCAAAGGCAGCATATTTTGGTTGGATCTAGACTTGCCAGCAGTCGCCCAGTGTTCGGAACTCCCCTCCCGCCAAGAAAAAAGCCGGCTTGTAGGTTTTATCGGCCCTCAGCGGAAAGTGCTAATCGTGGACGATCACGAAGTAAATCGCGCCATGTTGCACAGGCTGCTTTTTCATTTAGGCTTTGAAATTGCAGAAGCTACAGACGGCGAAGACTGCTTGCACAAAGCACAGGAATTTCTACCGGATATAATTTTAATGGATTTGCTGATGCCGGTAATGAACGGTTGGGAAGCTACCAGGCGGCTGCGACAGTTGCCGGAATTAAAAGATACGGTTATCCTTGCTTTGTCCGCTAACGTTTACGAGACTACCAAGCAAGAGAGCATACTTGCAGGTTGCGATAATTTTCTCACCAAACCGATTCAAACTAATGAGCTTTTAGAATTATTGCGCCTGCATTTGAGACTAGAATGGGTTTACGAAGAAGGATCACAAACCAAAAAGCGGACAGATCAAACTGCAAAAGCATCTTCTGAGATTGCTGCTGCTGACTCAACGATGGTGTCTCCTGCCTCAGAGTCAGTCTTGGCGTTGTTAAGATTGGCTGCAATGGGCGATATTGAAGCTATTTTGGAAGAAACTGCTAAACTCGAACATTCTGACCCGACATTAGGGCTTTTCGTTCATCACCTGCGCCAACTTGCTAAAGGATTTCAGCTCAAGCAAATTCGAGATTTTTTGAAGCAACATTTGTCCTAAAATTGACGGTAGCTAACAGACAACTCAAAATCAGTTAAATCTCGGGCCCAGAGTACCATTCTCAATTAGGTGTTCTGGCCTCCCGCGAAGCGACAACTTAATTTGCTTGGGCGGCCCGGACTCGCAGCCGGCTCCTCAAAGGGTTATTGCAAATAGAAGCCTCTAGGAAGCAACCGGGTTTCTAGAGCCGCCAAAAATTCATTGAATCCCATTTAACCTCACAACCCACAACTCAAAAATCAAAAATTTGAATGTTTCCCTTGAATATGAACGATAAGAATTCCGAAAGAAGCATCATACTAATTGTCGATGATAACCAAACAAATCTGGACGTACTTTTCGAGTTGTTAAGGAATTACGGGTTTAAAGTATTAGTGGCTCTAGACGGCGAAAGTGCGATCGAGCAAATTGACTACATCCATCCAGACTTGATTCTTTTGGATATCATGATGCCAGGAATTGACGGTTTTGAAACTTGCCGACGTTTGAAAGCAGACCTGTCAACGCAAGATATTCCCATCATATTTATGAGCGCCCTTTCCGATACGCCGGATAAAGTAAAAGGCTTTCAGACAGGAGCCGTTGACTACATCACTAAGCCTTTCCAGCACGAAGAAGTTTTGAGCCGGATTCAAACCCACTTGACAATCCGCAGCTTGCAAAAAAAACTCGAAGAAAAAAACCTCGAACTTGCCCACCTCAACCAAAACCTGGAAAGACTTGTTGAACAAAAAACCAAGCAATTAATAAACCAGGAAAAAACAGCCATCATCGGACGTTTGACTCAGGGCATGGTTCACAATCTCAAAAGTCCGCTGCAAGTGATCCAGACTAGCGTCGATTTGATTGAAACAAAAGCCACACAACTTCAAGAAGACTCTCTGTTTAACTATACTAAATATATTTTTCAAGCAGTCACAAAAATCAATCAGATCATGGATACTCTGATGATGAAAAGCCGAAACGAGCAAAAGCAAGATTTGCACCCGGTGAATATCAACGATTTAGTGCAGCGAGAAATTCAGCTATTGGAAGGCAACCTGTATTTTAAAAATAAGATTAGAAAAAAATACTTTTATGACGAAGAAATTGCTAGTATTCCATTAATTTATTCCTATCTTTCTCAAGTATTTTATAATTTAATCAATAATGCAATGGATGCTATGTGGGAAAAGAAAAGCAGAGAAATAACTATCGTGACTCGGCAAGATGACTCGAACATATACATGGATATTGCAGATACGGGATGCGGCATATCATCTGACGATTTGCCAAAAGTTTTTGACCCTTTTTACACCTCCAAGCCGCCTAAAGGTGAGGAAAAAACCGAAGGCGAACCGACAGGAACAGGTTTAGGACTTTATACTTGTATTGAACTTTTAAAACCTTTTAACGGTGAGATTGCTATTAGCAGTAATGTCGGTCAAGGCAGCGTGTTTACAGTTGTGCTGCCCAAACCGCAGACAAATTGAGCGACTCAACTGAGTTAAATTGTGTCCGGTTAGACAACCATAACTAAGTTGGTAATTAAATTTGTAGCAAAGAATGCAAGTCTTGGTTACTTGCTCAAGAAAAAACTTGCATTGCTCAATACAAATAGGCGCTAATTGCGGGTCATTAACCGAACACAATCTCAGCTCGTATTTTGTAAATCAACGGTAATTATTGTAGTTTAGTAGTAATACCATCTTGCTATTCCCCTGCCAAAGGTTGTAAATTAAAATAGAGTTGAGTGGCAAGATTGGTAAGAGTATAATAGTTTTGGGCCACTAGGTTTGGGGCGAGGCGGAAAACTTGCAGCGAACAACTCAATTCTATAAATAAATCTGCGTGGTCTGCAAGCACACAGCCCACTCTCAAGCGTGTGGTTCAAGTTCCCCAATCATCAGCTAGGTAGCTGCATCCGCTGCTGACATTTTATAATTACTAAAAAATAGCAAAAGGATAGCAGGAAAAAAAATGCCACTGTACGCAAAAACCCAATTGCGATAGTCATCAGTCATTCCAAATCTCAAATCAAAAATATAAAATATAAAATGGTATGACATCTGTTTTTGAGTCAACTTTAACGCCTGCTTGTTTGAAAATTCTTTTAGTAGAAGACTGTGCAGAAGATGCAGAACTCATTCAAGAACTGCTGTGTGAACCCCAACTAGGAAAGTCAATTGATCTGACCAATGTAGTTCGCCTCCGGGAAGCTATAGAAATTTTAAGCGACAAAATTTTTGATGTAATTTTATTAGATCTTTCACTTCCTGACAGCCTAAAATTTAATACTTTTTTCCGACTTCAAGATTGCTGTATAAATACTCCGATCGTCATTCTGACAGCGGCCGATGACGAAGAACTAGCTGTCGAGTTAATTGCCGCCGGCGCCCAAGATTATCTGGTGAAAAGACAGGTAGACAGCCGGCTGCTGGTACGGACGCTCAGGTGCGCGATCGCCCGCCAGAAACGGCAAGCAGAATGGCAAAAAAGTCAAGAAAAATACCAGCAGGTTGTTGGCAATATCAAAGAAGTCGTTTTTGAAACAAATACTGCTGGCAATTGGACTTTTCTCAATCCGGCTTGGACGGAAATTACCGGATTTACCGTTGATGAAAGCTTAGGAACTTCCTGTTTGAGCTACATTCATTCTGAGGATCACCACCAATATTTAAATTCGTTTAAAGGTCGGAGACCCAATCAACAAATATCCTGTTGTTACCAAAGTCGATATGTTACCAAAAATGGGGAAATTCGGTGGGTGGAAGTGCAAGAATTTTTTATTTTTGGCGGGAACGGCGAGGCGCAGGGGACGACAGGAACTATCAATGATATTACAGATAAGATTTTAGCACTTTCCGAACTAGAAGCTAGTAAAAAGTTTTTGAATTATACAATCGATGCAGTTGCAGACCCACTTTTTGTCAAGGATGAACAGCATCGTTGGATACTGTTAAATGATGCTTTTTGCAAGCTGATCGGGAAGCAACGCGAGCAACTACTCGGCAAATCGGATTATGACTTTTTCCCAAAACAAGAAGCTGAAATTTGTTGGCATACTGACCAACAAGTCTTTAGGACGGGGAAAGAAAACGAGAGTGAGGAAATATTTACGGACGCCAACGGTGCAAAGCACATTCTGTCTACTAAAAAAACTGTCTTTGAAAATACCGATGGCAGTAAAATTCTCGTGGGAATAATTAGAGATATCACTCAGGATAGGCGCAAACAATTAGCGCAGCAAGAAAGCGAAGCTAGACTGCGGCAACTTGCTGCCAACTTGCCGGGAATAATTTATCAATTTCGTCTCTCAACCGACGGTCAAAAAAGTTTTCCTTATATTTCTTCTGGCAGCCGCTATTTATTTGAATTGGAACCAGAAAATATTCAGCAGAATCCTCAACTAATTTTTAATTTAATTCATCCAGATGATCGTCAAAAATTTGAAGAATCTATTGCTGTCTCTGCGGCAAATATGCAGCCCTGGCAACAGGAATGGCGCGCGATTGTACCGTCGGGTAAACTTAAGTGGATGCAAGGGGTTTCCAGACCGGAACGAGTTAATTGTCCGACGGAAATAGGGCAGGAAGGGGATATAGTTTGGGAAGGCATGGTGCTGGATATTACTGATTTAAAACAGGCCGAGGCAGCTTTGCGGGAGAGTGAAGCCAGATTTCGATCGCTGGTTGAGAATATCCCAGGCGCTATCTGCCGCAGCTTGTATGATGCTGAGTGGACGATGGTATTTATTAGTGATGAAATTGAGGTCATTAGTGGGTATCCTGCTGGGGATTTTATTGGCAACAACGGCTTGAGTTTTGCCAGCATTGTCCACGAGGCAGACAAGGAAATGGTCGATCGACAAATCAGCGCAGCAGTAGAGTCGAAACAGCCGTACAATCTAGAATACCGGATTGTTCGCGATGACGGGGCGGTGCGGTGGATGTCGGAAAGAGGTAGGCCAACTTACAATCTAGAAGGGCTTGTTTTGTGGCTCGACAGAGCGATTTTTGATATTACCGATCGCAAACAAGCCGAAATGACTCTGTGTCTGGTAACTCAAGCTGTAGACAGTGCTAGTGATGCGATCGCGATCGCAGATTTGGATGGTTATTCCGTTTATCATAATCAAGCATTTATTCAGCGCTACGGCTATACAGTTGAAGAACTAAATAATGCTGGCGGCCCAGCAGTAATGTATCCCCGATCTCAAGACTTGAGAAAGTTATTTAGGGTGCTGCGGAAAGGTTTTTCCTGGGAAAGTGAAATTGAAATTAAGAGTAAAAATGGCGCTATTATAGAAACTTTTTTGCGAGCTAACTGCATTAAAGATAGCGCTATGCAACCGATAGGAATGATAGCTATCATTGCCGATCTCACAGAAATAAAACGCACCGAGTCGGCATTAAAACTCAGTCAAGAGCGATTGCAGTTGGCAGTTTCAGGCAGCTCTTTGGGGCTGTGGGATTGGAATATAGCTACTGGCGAAACTTATTTCGACTTTTATTGGAAATCAATGCTAGGCTATGCAGAAACCGAAATTGAAAATAACCTCAAAGGTTGGGAAAGTTTGGTGCATCCAGAAGACCGAGTAAAGGTAATGGAATGTTTAAATTCCTATTTGGAAGGTGAGACTGATATCTATGAATTTGAATTTCGGATGCTCAACAAAGGGGGGAATTGGCAGTGGATTCTGGCGATGGGCAAGGTAGTCGAGTACGACGAATGGGGTGCGCCGTTGCGGATAACAGGCACTCACAAAGATATCAGTGCCCGCGTTGCAGCAGAAGCAGAAAAAACTCAGTTGATCGCATCTTTGCAACAACTTGCCGAACAGTTGCAAGCAGCGCAAAAAATAGCCCGCATCGGCAATTGGGAATTCGATAGGGAGGCAGGAGTTATTACTTGGTCGGAGGAACTGTTTCGAGTTTACGGTCGAGAATTGAATCTGCCACCGACAATGGAAGAACTTTTCGAGCAAATTCATTCCGATGACAAAGAAAGGTTTGCAGAAGTTGTAGAAAAAGCAGTGACTGAAGGGACAGCTTACGATATCGACCACCGCATCTATTTTCCATCAGGAGAAATCAGGCACGTCAACTGTAAAGGACAAGCTATTAAAAATGAGTTGGGTCAGGTGGTGCGGCTGTTTGGCACGGCAATGGACATTAGCCATCGCAAAAAAGCAGAAATTGCTTTACAAGAAAGCGAACAGCGATTTCGCGCTGTATTTGAACAAGCGGCAATTGGCATTGTTAAAGTGTGGCCAGACGGTCAATTTTTGAATGCCAATCAAGGGTTTTGCAATATTGTCGGATACTCGGAATTGGAGCTGAAATCACGAAATGTTGGGGATATTTCTCACCCCAAAGATCTAGCAGCCGATGTCGAGTCGCGCGACAGACTGTTAGCTGGGGAAATTTTTAATTATTCCCTTGAAAAACGCTTTATTCGCAAAGACAGTTCATTTGTTTGGACTAATATGACTGTATCTTTAGTGCGGGATGGGTTTGGGGAACCTAGCTATGTAATTGGTGTGATTGAAGATATTAGCACTCGCAAACTTGCTGAGGCTATATTGCGCCAGCAATTAAAGCGAGAACGCCTGGTGGTAGGAATGCTGGAACGCATTCGCTCTTCTCTCAATTTAGAAGAAATTTTGACAAAAACTGTTGCTGAAGTACGGCATTTTTTACAAACAGACCGGACAGTAATTTATCAGTTTAATCCCGATTGGAGCGGTTTTGTAAATGTCGAGTCAGTGGGCAAAAATTGGCTGGCTATTCAGGGAATAACTATTGACGATTCCTGCTTTGAAGACCGCTATGCTTCTGCTTACGAACACGGTCGTACTGTAGCTGTGGATGATATTTACCAAGCTGATCTTTCCGAGTGCTACATTAATTTATTAAGTCAATTTCAGGTGCGAGCTAATTTGGTAGTGCCAGTTTTGCAAGGCGAGAAGTTGTGGGGGCTATTGATTGCTCACGAGTGCGCGGGCCCCCGTCACTGGCAGGAAATTGAGGTCGAGTGTCTCAAACAAATTAGCGTGCAGTTGGCGATCGCGATCCAGCAATCAATGCTGTTTGAGCAAGCACAAAGTGAAATTGCCGATCGCAAACAAGCCGAGTCAGCTTTGCAGGAATCGGAAGTGCGAGAACGTTCAAAAGCGCTAGAGTTAGAAACCGCTATTAACAAACTGCGAACGACTCAAGCTCAGCTCGTTCAAAATGAAAAAATGGTGAGCTTGGGTCAGTTAGTTGCTGGCGTTGCTCACGAAATTAATAACCCTGTTAGCTTTATTCACGGCAATCTCAATCCGGCTCGCAATTACACTTTAGATTTGCTGGAATTGATTAAAGTTTACCAGCATTACTGTCCTAATCCTCCAGCCCAAGTCTTGGAGAAAATTGATCAAATAGACTTGGATTATATCGCTGAGGATTTCCCGAAATTGTTTAATTCGATGCAAGTAGGAACCGAGCGAATTGTCGAGATTGTGAAATCGTTGCGTAATTTTTCACGATTGGACGAGTCCGCAGGGAAGTCGGTTAACATTCATGAGGGCATTGATAGCACGTTGATGATTTTGCAAAATCGGTTAAAATCTCACAGCAGTCATGGAGAAATTCAGATAGTTAAAGATTACCAACTATTGCCACAAATTGAATGTTTCCCTGGCGAGTTGAATCAGGTATTTATGAATATTTTAATTAATGCGATCGATGCTTTGGAAGAACGGGACAAGCAGCGTTCGATCGAGGAGTGCGATCGACATCCCAGCACGATCGCTATTCGCAGTTATCAGGCGGCTGCCGACTTCGTAGCGGTATCTATTGCGGATAACGGGCGAGGGATACCGGAGTCGGTGCGATCGAGGCTGTTTGACCCGTTTTTCACGACTAAACCTGTGGGCAAGGGTACGGGTTTGGGATTGTCGATTTCTCACTCAATTATCGTCGATCGCCACGGTGGCAGATTGAGCTGTATTTCGACACCGGGAGAGGGAGCGGAGTTTTTGATTGAAATTCCAGTCCGACCGAATTTAACAACTACAAATTCAAATTTGGGGCAATAAATTAGCAATTGGCAATTGAAATTTGGAAGCGAAAATGGGTAATATCTCACATCTGGCACCCTTCTCAAAAACAGGCAATATGCCTGTTAAACACCGAGTAAATTTTCTGGTGGAACAGGCATATTGCCTGTTCCTCAACAAGTAATTGAGAAGGCTGCAACATCTCAGTAATATCAAATACCGTAATATCTGAATTATACCCTGCAAGTGAGCATTCTCCTTACTCCATGTCACTCGATTGCATCCCACGGGCAGTGCACTCAGAAAATAATTATTCTGATGCAAAG
Organism: Microcoleus sp. K5-D4; assembly: GCF_036704575.1. Classification (NCBI taxonomy): domain Bacteria; kingdom Bacillati; phylum Cyanobacteriota; class Cyanophyceae; order Oscillatoriales; family Microcoleaceae; genus Microcoleus; species Microcoleus sp. K5-D4. The sequence goes on along the minus strand of NZ_JAUBSD010000082.1, from coordinate 20,643 downwards.
GTCAACAATATGAGTTAGGAGTTGTGAATTAAAAATTAAACACGATATTACAAATTACAAATTACCTTCAACTTTTACATAAAAATCGGGGAAGATTCCGAGTTACTGCTGGCGTGACAAATGCGATTTTTGCCTTCGGTTTTGGCTTGAAAAAGGGCGCTGTCAGCGCTGCGAATTAGGGTGTTGGGAGATTCCTGGGCAGAAGGAATCGCTGTCGCAATGCCGCAACTGAGGGTAACGTAGGGGCCGATCGACGATCGCGCGTGGGGCAGTTTCAAGCTGGCGATGCCGTCGCAAATTTTCCGGGCGACAGCGTTTGCCCCTTCGGCGCTAGTGTTGGGCAGCACTAGGGCAAATTCTTCGCCACCGTAGCGGGCAGTCAAATCCCCAGCCCGCTTGGTGGCGCTGGCGATCGCCCCGGCAACTTGGCGCAAACAATCGTCCCCGCCGAGGTGCCCATAAAACTCGTTGTAAAGTTTAAAAAAGTCGATGTCCAACATAATTAAAGACAGCGACAGTTTCTCTCTTGCCAATCTGCGCCACTCTAAGTTCAAAACCCGATCGAACTGGCGGCGATTGGCAATGCCAGTCAGTCCGTCAGTAGTTGCCAGTTGCTGCAATTTTTGATTGGCTATTGCTAGCTTGCGGTAAAGTTGAGATTGTTCGATCGCGATCGCCACTTGATTTGCCAAGTGCTGTAAAAAATCTATTTCCCACTGCTGCCATTCCCTGACACCGCAGCAATTGTATGCTGTCAACATTCCCCACAAACTATTGCCATTTTCTGCGCTCGAATCCGGCAAATTTTTACTGTGCGCCTGCGGTTTTCCACTCGCGTGGTGCCAGATATAATTTTCCGCTGCATCTTGATTGTTCTCGACTTCCCAAACAGTGGCTTCTGGTGTTTCTTTTGCCGTTTCCCAGTCGCCTGATTGCCAAATTGGTACGCTTATAACTGCTGCAATTTCACAATCTGTCAACAATTCTTTGCAACTGCCAGCCAAGGGGGCAGTGCTGACATCTGCTATTGCTTGTACCGACTGGGATTCGACTAAAATAAAGCATGACACCGCCAAAGCAGCACTAATATTTTGGTTTTGAAGATAACCTTCTGGCAAACCGTCACCTGCGACGATCGCACCTTTTTGCTCTTCCCCGTCCAATTGAGACACCCAATCCTGACAGCGATAAATTAAAACGCGGTCTGTTTGGAGAAATTGGCGCACTTCTGCAACGGTACTTTGGAGAATGCTTGCCGGATCTATTGACGATCGAATATGTTCGATCATTTTGCCCAACAGCCGCTGTCGAAGAGCCTGCTGCCGCAATTGTTCTTCGATTTGCTGGCGTTCGATCGCGTAATGGATTGCCCGCACCAGCAGAGTTCTGTGAAATCTTCCCTTTACCAAACAATCTTGAGCGCCCCAGCGCAATACCGACCGGGCAATATTTTCATCGCTGATATCTGTCAGCACCACAATTGGCAATGTGGGCCATCGCCCTTTCAAAACTGCGATCGCCTCGCTTCCCCTCAAGCTGTCTGACACTGACAAATCTAATAATACGGCGTCAAACTTTTCTACTTCCAGACACCCGACTCCTCTCTCCAGAGAGGTAACAGTTTGGAGGAGAAATAGAGACTCGCTGAATGACCCTAGAAGGTCTTCGATCATTGTCGGAGCTCCGAGGTCATCCTCAACCAACAAAATTTTCAGACATTGGTGACGTGTTAACACAACTATAGCGTTCGGAGCGCGTCGAAGGCAACTTTTTTGTTTTGAGAGCGATACTTGCGATAAGCCAATATTTCGGCTTATTAAATTCACTATACACTCAAACTAGGCATTTAGCGCTCCATTAATGCTTACATATCCGGCGGGAGTGAAACGATTTCAAACCAATACTCACATAAAGTCTTCATTACTTCAAGCAAGCCTTCAAAAGTGACTGGTTTGGATATGAAAGAATTGGCTCCCAAGCGGTAGCAAAGCAAAATATCTCCTCTGCGGTGGGAAGTTGTGAGCATTACAACTGGAATTTGTTGCAAATGGGGGTCAGATCTGATCAAAGTTAGTGTTTCTCGCCCGTCCAGCCTCGGCATATTCAGATCCAAAAGTATCAAGTCTGGCTGATGCCAATTGCTGCTACCAAGATATTGACCGCGACGGTACAAGTAGTCTAGCACTTGTTCTCCATTTTCCACAAATTCGCTCGTAATTGCTAATCGAACTTCTCTCAGTGCTTCCTTCACCAAAAAGCGCGTGTCCTCGTCATCGTTTGCTATTAAAAGAGTAAAATTTTTCTTTTGATAATTCACGGCTTTGCCTCACTACCAAATTCTTTTGTGAGGTTACGGGACTTTGAGCCGTGTCTGACTACCTGCAAAGAATCTCTTGCCATCATCCGGTAAATCTGGCTGAGAACACTGAAATTGTGTTGCTGTAATTTACCGTTTTTCTCCATTTGCAAAGGTTTGCGAATCATGCTTGTTTCACTTGGCAGCCTGTCCGAGAACCGGCCAACTGCAAACACATCACAAATCCTTCTGGGCGAACTACTAGGGAAAGTATTGCATCCCAAAGCAAGATGCTCTGGATACAGTTGAAAAAAATTAACAAGTCTTGCGCGCACCGCTGATTTATAAGTTGTATAAGGATAGAGCTACTAGATTTATAGTGATAGATTAATCGCTCGATGTCATCAGTGAATATGCTACAGTTTATAAGCATTTTTGTAAAGAAAAGATAAAGCTATTTAAAGCTTAAGTAAAGGACGGGTGACAATCAAGCAATTTGGTGACAAGCGCCCGGATTCATCCGTGGAACGAGAAAAAAGCTCCCAATCCTCATCACAAGCCCCCGGATTTATCAGTAAGGTCGCTTTCTTCAATTCTAAAATCTAAATTCTAAAATCTAAAAATGATTGACTGCTTCAGGCGAACTGCTGACTTCACTTTGGTATAGGAATAGAAAAATAAAAAGTCGAGCCTCGATTGGGTTCTGATTCTACCCACAGGCTGCCACCGTGCCGATCGACAATTCTTTGACAAATCGCTAGACCGATACCAGTTCCCGAATACTGTTTTTGGGTGTGCAAGCGCTGAAAAATCTGAAAAATTCGCGGATGGTACTGTGAGGCAATCCCAATACCATTATCCTGCACTGAAAACACCCAGCTATCCCCCTGATGCGAAGCGTCCACCTGCACCACCGGCGCCTCACTGCTGCGGTACTTAATGGCGTTACCAATTAAATTTTGAAACAGTTGCAGCAGTTGAAAAGAGTCACCTTTTATCCTTGGCAAATTCCCCCTAGTCACTGAAGCTTGATTCTCGCGGATGGCCAAATGCAAATTAGCACAAGCATCCTCAAAAACCCGATTGCAATCTATCATCTCAAAAGGTTTCTGACTGCGACCGACCCGCGAATACTCCAGCAAGTCATCAATCAGCGCCTGCATCCGCTCGCAAGAATGAACAATATTGCGGATAAATTTATTCCCTTGGGCATCAAGTTGGTTGGGAAAGCGTTTTTCTAATAGTTGAGCGTAGCCAGCAATCGTGCTCAAAGGCGCTTGCAAATCGTGAGAAGCCACGTAAGCAAACTGTTCTAGTTCGGCATTAGAACGAGTTAATTCTTGAGCGTAGCGGGTTTGAGTGTCTAAACTCTCTTGCAGTAATTCTTGTACCAGCTTGCGTTCGGAAATATCCTCGATCGCACAAATCAAATACTGCAGCGTCCCCTTGACATCGCGCATTGCCGAAACAGTAACATTTGCCCAGCGCACTGCCTCATCTTTGCATAGCAAACGCTTTTCCACAGAAAAAGTTTGAATCTGCCCGGATAACAGCGAGCGCAGGTATTCTCTGTCCGCTTCTCTGTCATCTGGGTGAGTAATTGCCTCCCAATTTTGCTGTAACAATTCGGATTGTCCATAACGGACAATTTGACAAAAGCCGGGATTTACCCGCATAAATTTACCACAAAGCGCGGTTTTAGCTATGCCGACCGCAGCTTGCTCGAATATCGCGCGGAAGCGTTCTTCGCTGTCTCGTAGGGCAATTTCTGCTCGTTTGCGCTCGGTAATGTTACGAAATGTTACTGCCAGACCATCATTTAATTTGACCGCCACAATGTGCAGCCAAACAATTGTATCTCCCTCCTGTTCGTAATAAAATTCTTGGTCTACAGTTTCTCCTGTTTCTACTACAGAAACATACAAATCAAATAACCTTTTATTGCTAACCTGGGAAACTTTGGCTAACAAATTCTTGCCAACTATCTCATGTAATAGCAGACCATAAAATTTTTCAGCGGCAGGGTTGATTAAGAGCCACTGGAAATCTACAATATTTTCCTCACTGTTGCGGACAGCAGAATAAGCCACCACACAGTCTAAGGAACTATTTAATATGCTAGCAAGCAGCGACTGTGACTGTTGCAGTTGATAATTTTGTTCTTTTAATTGCTGTTGCAGTTTTTGCAATCGGACTTGCTTGTCGATGCGCGCTAAAACTTCTTCTACTTGAAATGGTTTAGTAATATAATCGGCGCCTCCTACTCGAAAAGCTTGTAGTTTATCGTTCATTTCATCTAATACGCTTAAAAAAATTACCGGAATTTGTTCAGTTTCTGGTGTTGCTTTCAGTCTCCGACAAACTTCATAACCGTTCATTTCCGGCATTCTAATGTCGAGCAAAATTAAATCGGGGCAATGGGTGCTCGCAACATTCAACGCCAGTTGACCGCAAATAGCTCGATAAACTTGATACCCCTGGGAGGTTAGCAGTTTGGATAAGAACCGCAGATTGCTTGGTTGGTCATCAACCACCAATACTTTAATTTCGCTATTATCCATTTATTTTAAACTCGATTGAGTTAAATCCATTATCTTGTCGAGTCGGTAATCGGCAAGCAAATCTTTTAAAGCCTCAGCTAAAGTTGGATGACTTTCCCAGATGCGATCGACAAGTTGAATCGCCAGCTCTTCATTAACATCATTAGCTGCGTCATAGAGTTCCTTCACCCAGCTTTGAGGCATCTGATCCAGCAGCCCTCCGAAAAATGAATCGGGTTTTTCGTTCACAGAATAACGCCGTAAAGCCCCGATAGGGAGTCGGGGCAACTCTTGATAAAGATAGCGCACTCCCAAGTAGCAAGCCATCTTATCAAAAAGGATTTGTTCTTGAAAAGGTTTCCGCACAAAATCGTCGCAACCTGCGGCGATAATTTCGCCTTTTTTTTCCTCAAAAGTGCTAGCAGTCAGAGCAATAATTATAGTTCGCCACTGAGTTTGTTTCTCTTTCGCTCTAATTTTTCGGACAGCTTCAAAACCGTCCATTACTGGCATTCGCGTATCCAGCCAAATTAAATGAGGCTGCCAAGTTTCCCAAAGTTCAACCGCTTGGTAGCCATTTTCCGCTTCTCGGACTTCAAAACCAATTGGTTGCAACATTTTAACCAGCAGCAGCCGATTTTCTTGATTGTCGTCAACTGCTAAAATCCGATAAACCGGTTGATCTGCTTCTAGTCCGATCACCCGCTGCAATGTCGCCATTGTTATTTCAGACGAAATAGCGGCAAATACTCGGATATTAAATTTAAAACTGGTTCCCTCACCTAAAACACTTTTAACCCAAATATCCCCACCCATTATCTGCACATATTTTTTAGTAATTGTCAAACCCAATCCCGTACCATCAGCAGCTTTTCTCCCGACTTGTGTTTGCACGAAAGCATCAAATAAAGTATCAATTTCTGCTGTTGCTATGCCAACACCCGTATCTTCAACTTCAAACAAAATTAACAATGGCTCGACTGAGGTAGAGTTAGGATGAATTTCCGATTCTGCAGGCTGTGACTGGTTGCTTTCCACGCTCACGCGCAGCCAAATACGGCCCCCGTCGTGAGTGAATTTCATGGCATTTGCCAGCAGGTTAATTAAGCAAACGCGCAGCTTTTTTTCGTCAGTTTTTATATATTGGGGAACATTTGCCTGGACGGAAAATCTCAGTTGCAGTTTTTTTGTTTCAGCTTTGATTTGAAACATTTCTTCGAGAGTGTCGAGGAGTTGATAAAGGTCAAAGCTGCGTTGATCTAAGCCAATTATCCCTGCTTCTATTTTCGACAAGTCTAAAACATCGTTAATTAGTTCCAGCAAATGTTGACCGCTGCGATTAATAATTCGGAGATTTTCGAGATTTTCGTGGCTGAGCAAAGAGTCGCGGCTCATGACTTGGGTAAAACCCAGGATGGCGTTCAGGGGAGTCCGCAATTCGTGGCTCATGTTGGCAACGAATTGACTTTTTGCTAGCGAAGCAGCGGCCGCTGCTTCTTCGGCTTTTTTGCGTTCTATTATTTCTTCTTGCAGTTCTTTATTGCGATCGAGCAATTGTTTTTTCAGTCTCTGGATAGTCAGTTGGTGTTCGATTCGCGCTAAAACTTCTGCTACATGAAACGGTTTTGTGACATAATCAACCCCTCCCACTTGAAAGGCGGTTAGTTTGTCCAATACTTCATCTAAAGCGCTGATAAAAATAACGGGAATGTCGGATGTCTTCGGATCTTCCTTGAGCTGTGTGCAGACTTCGTAGCCGTCCATTTCGGGCATTTTGATGTCGAGCAAAATCAAATCGGGAGAACCAGAGCGCGCGGCCCTGATTGCCATTTTGCCGTTAATTACGCCGCGGACTTTGTAGCCCCGATCGGACAGCGTTGCTGATAAAACTTGCAAATTTTCTGGAGTATCGTCAACAATTAATATGTTGCCTTTATTTTCTTCTATTTGATTGTTGGTCATCGAGCGCTATTTTGTGTTGATTTAAGAAGTGGTGAAATTATGAAAACTGGTTAAATCATCATTATAGCACTCCCTCCTCAATCAACTCCTTTTATATTTACAGAACTTATCCTAGTTAAGATTTGAGATTTGACCTTAAAGAATGAGGAATGACTGATGATTACGAAGGTGTGGAGCTGGCCTACAAGTAAATTAGTCTATCGGCCGCAGGCGAGTTTAGAAATAGGCGATCGACCTACATCATCAATAATCCTGAACCTGCCCCTATTATCCCTTGTTATTTCATCCTTCAACAATTTCTAAACTCGTCAATCAAATCGAGAATCCGATCGCACCGGAAGTTATTCGCCAAATCGGCGATCGCGCTGCGGAAACTCGCATTAATAGGAGGAATCGACAACAGCCGAAAAATCTCCTCGTTATCAACCGCATCCGCCGCAGAATACAATTCATCAATCCATTCAGCAGGCATAGCTTCCAAAAATGAAGTATTGAGCGTAAAAGCCAAATCAGCCGTTTCAGTTGCCGTGGAAACCTCGGCGGACACCGCAGCATCAGAAGTTAGCGAAGCTTCTCGATCGTAAACATAGCGGACTCCCAGATACTTAGCCATCTTTTCCAGAATCACTTGCTCCCGAAAAGGCTTCGCTACAAAATCATCGCAACCAGCAGACAAAATCAGCGATCGCTCCTCATCAAAAGCACTTGCAGTCAGAGCAATAATCACCGTTGCTTGACCTTTCAAATGCGCTTTAATCTGTTTAGTAGCTTCGTAACCGTCCATCACCGGCATCCGCATATCCATCCAAATCAAATGAGGTTCCCAACTCGACCACATTTCCACAGCTTGAACGCCATTTTCAGCTTCCTGCACCGCAAAGCCGAGCGATGTCAGCATTCTGACCAACAGCAAGCGGCTTTCCAGGCGATCGTCAACAGCTAAAATCCGGTATTCTGGCTGTCCGGGTTCCAGACCCACCACTCGGCGAGCTGTTTGAGCCACCTGAATTTCCACTGCATTAGGGAGCCAAACTTTAACATCAAACCTAAAAATGCTGCCGCGACCGAGGGTGCTTGTTACCGTCATCTTCCCTCCCATTAACTTAACGAACTGCTTGCTGATTGGCAAGCCCAAACCTGTTCCTTCTTGAGCTTTTTTCCCGCTTTCTGTTTGTGCGAAAGGTTTAAACAAATTATCCATTTCTTCCGCAGAAATTCCTGAACCAGTGTCTTCCACTTCAAATAGCAAACAGCAACTTTCATTTGGAGGAAATTCGGGGGAATTTTTGTTACTTAGCAGCTCATGTTTGAGTCTCACATTAACACCCCCTTCCGCAGTAAATTTAATAGCATTCCCTACAACATTGATCAAGACTTGTCGCAATTTGCTTTCGTCACTTTCTATATATTGAGGTAGATCTGGGGGGCAATCAAAAATTAACTGCAACCCTTTTTTCTCGGCTTGCAGCTTCAGCATATTTTCAGTATTAGTTAGCATTTTGTGCAAGTCGAAGGTGCTGTTATTAAGTGTCACCAGCCCGACTTCAATTTTTGACATTTGCAGAATATTGTTGATCAAAACGAGCAAATGTTCCCCGCTCTGGGTAATAATTCCTAAGTATTGCTGTTGGTCGGCATCGAGGTCTGGGTCGCGGGCTAGCAGTTGGCTAAAACCGAGAATTGCGTTGAGGGGAGTTCGCAATTCGTGGCTCATATTCGAGAGAAATTCGCTTTTTGCCCTGTTCGCTCTGTCGGCTTCTTCTTTAGCTTTTTGCAGGACTATTTCAGCTTGTTTGCGTTCGGTAATATCGCTAGCAGTGCCTGTGGTGCCGATGATGTTTCCTTCAGCGTCCATGCGCGCGATCGCCTTGGTATTTACATCAATCTTTCTGCCGTCTTTTCCTAATACTATATTTTCGTACTGAAACACAGTTTTCCCCGTCAGCAAGCGCTGCTGAAGTTCCCATTTCCAGTCTATTTCTCCTGGGGCTAAGAAATCGCTAAAAGAACAGCCGAGCATTTCTTCAGGCTCGTAACCGTATATTTGTTTAACTGCTTGGTTGACAAAAGTAATGTGTCCTTGAGCATTGCAAGACCAGATAATATCTTGGGAAGTTTCAACTAAATGACGGTATTTTTCTTCGCTCTCTGCAAGGGCTATTTCTGCCAGCTTGCGTGGGGTAATGTCCATCAAAGTTGTGAAAAGTTTTGTCACTTGACCTTGTTGGTTGACAACTACTTCTCCTCTGGCTTCAATGTAGCGGATGAAGCCGGCTTCACTTATTTGTGACGGGCAATTATCTGCAGCAATTTTCGGTTCCGGGCGCAGAATTCGATATTCCAAACTGTAAGATTGCCCGCTAGCAATAGCAGTGTGGATCGTTGTTTGCCACTTTTGTCGATCGTCGGGATGCACGTATTGCGAAAACTCAGTGAGTGTTGGCGCAGGCTGGGTTGGATCGAGCCCAAAAATCCGAGATAATTCTTCCGACCAAGTAGTTGTGTTGGCCGATAAATCGCATTCCCAATTACCGACACGGGCGATTCTTTGCGCTGCTGCTAAAGAAGCTGCTACAGCTCGGAGTTTTTCTTCGGCTAATTTGCGATCGCTAATATCTTGAATCACAGAAATCACGCAGGTTTCGCCATGAATGTCAATGATTTCTGCTGACAGCAGCCCGGTTCGGATTTCCCCTGTTTTAGTGCGAAAATCCAATTCGTAGTTGAGAATAATTTGTTTTTCATCTAACATTTTAAACAACTCGGCGCGGGCTTGTATATTTTCCCAAAGATTCAAATCAAGCGCCGTGCGATCGATAATTTCTGCAGCCGAATAACCGATTGTCTGGCAAAAAGCCTCATTAATTTCTAAATAACGACCGTCATTAAATCTGGTAATAGTAATCGGATTGGGAGAAGAACGAAAAGCTTTAGCAAACTTTTCCTCAGACAATCGCAGTTGTGCAGTCCGCTCCTCGACTAAAGTTTCCAGTTCTTGATTTAGCTTTTGGAGTTGAGCATTTTGTTGCGCTAATTGCTTCTCCCTAAAATAGCTGTTAATCGCTTCTTTTACCGTCAACTTCAAATCTTCTGACTGCCAAGGCTTCGATATATATCGGTACAATTTAGCATATTTAATAGTATTCGCGACTGCTTCTAGGTCTGCTTGCCCCGTCAGCATAATTTTGATAGTTTTTGGCGAAATTATGTGAATCTGCTTGAGCAATTCGTCCCCTTTGATATTCGGCATCAGATAGTCGGAAATCACTGCTACGATTTCGGACCCCTCTGCCAGTAATTCCTCGATTAACTCTAAAGCATCTTCGCCACCTTCAGCGGTTTCTAATAAGTGTTCTTCGCCCAGGGTTTTTTTTAACTCAATTTTCAAACTTTCAAGAATTATTGGTTCGTCATCCACACAAATAATCACAGGTTTATTGTTCATATTTTTGTCAAACCAGATTTTATAGTTTCTACTAATTCTTTGCGTTCCCACGGCTTGTACAAACAACGGTGCAAGTTTGCTTGCTCTTTCACCCGTGCTATTGCTACTTCGTCTGCTTGCCCGGTCAGCATAACTTTCACAATTTTAGGATATTTGTGGTGAACCATAATCAAAAAATCATCTCCTTTAATCCCTGGCATTAACCAGTCAGATACTATGACTAAAATATCACTCTCATCTTCGTTTTGAATTTCCTCCATAATTTCCAGAGCTTCCTCTGCATTTTCTGCTACTTCATAGAGGTAAGCATCCCCAAATTCTTTTTTAAGTTGAATTTTTAAACTATTTAAGACCACAACTTCATCGTCAACGCACAAAATTACTGGTTTAGACATAAAACTTTACTGCTATTAAATTTTATAAATAGGGGCATTTTCCTCTTTTTTTTATTGCTATCAAGGGATTCCGACGGGCAAGGATATAGTAAATTTTGTTTGGCCAGGGACGCTTTCTACTTGCAGTTCACCTTGGTGTTTTTCCAGAATTTTTTGAACTATATCTAATCCCAAACCGCTGCCTTCCCCTGGAGGTTTAGTTGTGAAAAACGGCTCAAAAATTCTCGGCATAATCTCTGGAGGAATGCCGGGACCACTGTCGGTAATACTGACTGATATTGCGTTCGCTTGGTGTTTGACATCAATTTTTAACACGCCTTTGTTGCCCATCGCTTGTAAAGCATTGTGAACCAAATTTGTCCAAACTTGATTGAGTTCATCAGGATAGCATAGCACAGAGGGCAAATTAGTACCATAGTTTCTGACTACTTCCACACCGTGTTTGATTTGGTAGTGGTAAAGCGTTAAAACAGTATCAATACCGTCGGTAATATTAGCGATTACTTTGGAACCCGACTGGTCATAACGAGAGTAGCTTTTTAAAGCAAAAACGATTTTGGCGGCCCTATCTGTAGCAGTAGCAATATTTTTAGTGCTTTTTTGTACCGTAGCAAATTGGTAGGCGGTTTGTACAATGTTTCGACTTTGGTTGTCTTTCAATAAAGGTAAAAAAGGTTCTATATTATTACCGATGCCGATATCTAATAAAGTACAGGCAAGACTGGCGGCGTCGTCAATTTTTTCTGATTCTAATTGCCCCTGCAAAAGTTTTTTTAACTGACGTTTTTCTTTACTAGATAATGTATCTGTTTCTTGGCTGGACTTGTGTAGCAAAGCAAAGAAATCCTGCCGCCGTTCCGGGGATAGTTGTTGAAAAAATATCGGCAACTGCTGCAACTGTTCCGTCCAGAAATCGGCGATGTTCTGCACAGAAGAGCGAATCGCCCCTAAAGGAGAATTGATTTCATGAGCAACTCCGGCAATTAACTGTCCGAGGGCTGCCATTTTTTCTGATTGAATAAGTTCTTTTTGAGTCCGCTTCAGTTCTTCTAAGGTATGAGATAACTCTGCATTTTTTTGGCAGAGAGCTGACTCGGCTATTTTGCGGGCGTTGATGTTGCGGGCAACCCAAATGACTGCATCTTTTGAGAATAGAGAAATGCAGGCAGAAAACCAAATTTCGCGATCACAAACTGTTAAGCTGTAGTCAAAATTGATAGTTTGTTCGGTTTCTAAAACTTGCTGAACTAACACCCACCAATCATCCGGGTTGTTATCGTCAAGAAAATGTTCTATAGTCAAGCTGACTATATCGCAATCAGGCTCAGACACCGCTGCCACATTCGTTGGCAAAATTTCTATGTTCCGCTGACTGTCTAGCACGAGAACTATGTCGGTCATTGCTTCAAAAACGGCGCGGACTTTCCTTTCAGAAAAGTGCAATTTTTCTTCGAGCAGTTTCCGACCACTAACTTGTTGCTGCAATTCTTCGTTACTGGCTGCTAATTGAACCGTGCGGTCTAGAACTCGCTGTTCGAGTTCGGTGTTGAGGCGGCGAACTTCAGCTTCAGCCGTGGTGCGGTCTTGTATTTCCTTTTTTAACTGACTGTTGGCATTAATTAATTCTAAAGTTCGCTGTTTTATTTGTTCTTCCAAATTATCATTTAAAATTCGCAATTTTTCTTCGACTTCTGTTCTTCGCAACGCTTCTTTTTGCAATTCTTCGTTCATTTTGTTCAACTCCTGAATTTTGTCGGCAACTGTTTCCTGCAAAAGCTCGACATTTGCGTGCATTTCTACCGGATCTAAAGCCTGCAGCAGGCTAATTTCAGTCACAATTCCGGCTAAAAATCCTTCCTCGTCCACCACCACTAAGCGCCGGATGCTGTGCTGCTGCATTAACTGGTGAGCCTGCCACAAGGTGGCTTTTACCTGCAACGGTATCAGCGGAAAACTCATCCTGGCGGTGATGGGAGTACGTGCAAAATCTAGTCCAGAAGCTTGGAATTTAACAATGTCGCGTTCTGTAATTATGCCCACAGGTTTCTGATTTTTGTTGTCGCTGTCAGTGCAAATGACTATGCAGCTTTTGCGCTGGCTTCTCATCTGTTTTGCGACTTCTAAAACTGAGGCGCTGCTTGAGGTAACTATTACTTGTGTGGTCATAATTTCTTCGGCGCGCCACATTTTCAGCAAGTCGGCCGGTTTGAGGATTTGACGGATGCTTTCGCAGGTGATAGCGCCTAGCAAGTTGCCACCTTCGTCTAGGAGGGGTAAATGACGGATTTTTTTCGATCGCAATATGCTCAATACCTTGAAGATATTTCCCGCTTGATCGAGGGAAATAGCGATCGGGTTTTCAGTCATCACCTCAGAAATTGCCACCCCTGCTAGCGGTATTTCGCTAGCAGTTATTTTCACAACATCGCGTTCTGTAAAAATTCCGAGCAATTGCTGCTCAAACGCGATTAAAATGCAACTGGCACTCGCCTGAGTCATGGCAGCAATTGCGACTTTCAAGGGTGTGTCTGGAGGTAGCACCGGTGGTTTGGGGTCGATCGCCTGTTTTAGCAAGCTTTGGGTATCAGAAACTGTTGTTGACATGGGCAAATCAAGGGGAATATATGCAGGCGGAACCGCCACTTAATACCATTTTAGATTTCAAATTTTACACTCGCGGTACGCTCACCGCAATCGATAATTGACATCGGTCTAAAGTTGCATTGTAGTCGCGCATTGGTAGGATTTTTAGTGCAATCCCGCTAAACGGCGATCGGAATTAACACCATACACGTCCTTTGACCGATAACTGATGTTACTTCTATTTTACCCGAATGTTTTTCCACACTTTTTTTAACAATCTCCCGTCCCCAGTCCCTGCCTTCGTCGGCGGGTTTTGTGGTAAAGAACGGAGCACATATTTGTGGCCAAATTCCCGGGTAATTCACTTGCCACTGACGAGCAGGCTCTGATTTTCTGCTCTCACCTCTACTTTTAAAAGTCGGCAATTCTCTATCGCTTATAAACCAATACTCCGGACAGTTTTTGGAACGATACTACAAGCCTTACAGGGCAAGCATCATAAAAAAGTCGAATTAAATGCAAGTCACGGGTATAGGTGACATTGATTTAATTATCCACGCTCGCCTCAAAGTCAAGCGAGAATAAGCCATTGGGCCATAGAAAAAGTGTCCAGACTATTGATAAACCATTCTGCATCATATTTAGGGAAACTTGTTTGACTTCGTCTGGATTACACAACAATTTAGGCAGTGTAGCTTGAGAATTTCTGACAACTCTTACTCTGGGTTTTAGTTTTTTAATCAAAAGTTAATAGATTTTTAAGGGGGTCATTAATAGTGGCACTTACTTTTATACCATACAGTTATATCGAGAATATTTTTGAAATTAAAAATTACTTGTGTGTCTCTACCTAGCAAATTATCTTATTGATAATCTGTGAATAAATGACAGAGACTATCTGGCTGAATCAGCCATTTAATCACCCTTTGATGAAATCGGTGATTGCCGTGCAATTTTCGGGATTTTTTCGGTTTAAAAAGCAGGTTGATCGATTCAGAAATTTTGCGTTTTATTTCTGTAAGTTATTGTCCTAAATAATAAAAATGTTGCGTTTTTTCGCACCAGAACCGACAAATTCAAACTCAGCATTTTTGAGAATAATTTAATAGCTTTCTCGGAACATGGGCCTGCTTTCCCTGAGATGAAACTTGCTGTGAGCGATACAAGCTGCTACTAAATATAATATCCTGCCTCAGAGGCTGTTGGCATTGAACATCGATAACTGTAGCTATGTGTTGCAGTAACTAGCAGCCCAGAAAATCACAGTGCCCGCAATTGTAAATAATAACCCTGCCTTTGCGCGCAAGCATTCAAGGCAGGGTTATTATTGAGTATTCCGAGTTCTCAAGGGTGAAGCGAGGGCGCTGCTGCCGACTTCGGCTGCCCAGCAATGCACTACTCGCCCAATCGAGTGATTTTAGCGCTGCGTTCGGCCAACATCAGCACTACATAAATAGTCATTACATAGCCGGCGGCCAGAATGGGAATAATTAGAGGAATATCGCGATAAATCATAGTTAGAACCAAAAGTCAAGGACGAGGAGGAGCAGGACAAGTTCAAGACCTACTACATTAAGTCAGCACGCAAGACCATGCCTTGGTTCTGAAGGCTGTTTTTCCATATCAAGCCTACGGGAACATTTAGGCGTTCCCGGTCATCAATAATGATTTACTGCTTTACAGATGCTTAAACAGCCTAAAACCATCCACTTTAGCTGCTTTGAGCTACCGTGCACATAAGATGCGCTACTCTTAACTTCTGAAAACTTTTAGCCGCGAGGAACTAAAAATCTGTCCCAGAAATTTTGGCTGCGATCGACTAACAAGGCTGGCTCTACGAAACTCTTACAGGCACCTACAAGCTACCTGCCAGTCTGGCTGTACTTAATGTATAGAATTGTTTAAATCCTTAATACCCATAATAACACAGGGTTTCTGGGATTTAGAGATTTTTTGGCAGTGTCCTTAACAATTCGATACAATAGGGGCAACCCCTCTGGCAGCCGGCTACTCGCCTCTGGCAGGCGGGTGACTTCCATCGGGTGGCAGATGACAAATAACTGCCGATCGCCTAGATTTTTCTTTTCTATTGCAGAGAATTACCTTAAAATAAAGATATGATTTGTAAAATTTTGTTACTTTACGGCTTGAGTCGGCGTATCCATGATCTCTAGCACTCTCCTATTTTCCTCGGTTGAAGAAGACCTGCGACTGTTGACAGAAAACTTAAAACAGTTAGTGGGTGCCCGTCATCCCATCTTGTACGCGGCTGCAGAATACTTATTCGGCACAAAGGGAAAACGAGTGAGACCCGCAATCGTTCTGTTGATGGCCAAGGCGACTATGCCCGATCGGGAAATCACGGAAAAACACCGCCGCCTCGCTGAAATCACGGAAATGATCCACACAGCTAGTCTCGTGCACGACGACGTGGTGGACGAGTCGGATCTGCGGCGGGGAGTGCCGACGGTTCACAGTCGGTTTAACAACCGAGTGGCAGTATTGGCGGGAGACTTTCTGTTTGCTCAATCTTCCTGGCATTTGGCAAATCTCGACAACCTGCCAGTAGTCAAACTGCTTTCAGAAGTGATTATGGATTTAGCTGAGGGGGAAATTCAACAGGGACTCAATGGATTTGACACCAGCTTGTCGATCGAAGCGTACCTGGAAAAAAGTTATTACAAAACAGCGTCTTTAATTGCCAACAGTTCCAAAGCAGCGGGCTGTTTGAGCGAGGTTTCAGCGGAAATAGCAGACGATTTGTACAACTACGGTCGGAACATTGGTTTGGCATTCCAAATAGTAGATGATATATTAGATTTCACCGCTTCAACGGAAACTTTGGGGAAACCTGCAGGCTCGGACCTCAGAAGCGGTAATCTGACAGCACCCGCACTATTCGCCCTAGAAGAAAAACCTTACTTGGAAGTTCTCATAGAACGCGAATTTGCCCAAGAAGGAGATCTAGAGCAGGCCCTGGCACTGGTAGAAGATTCTAAAGGCATAGAGCGATCGCGAGAACTAGCCACAAATCACGCACAGAAAGCCGTCGAATATTTAGCTGCGCTGCCCCATTCAGAGTCCCGTCAAGCTTTGATTGATTTGGCTGAATACGTTTTGAGCAGACTTTATTAGAGGTTAAAAAGTTACACTTTATTGGTAATGGGGAATTGGTAATGGGTAATTCCCAATGCCTAATGCCCTGTTACCAATTAATAGAAAATTCAGTTGTTTAGGCAATATCCGGCGGTGGAGCCGATCGATACTGTTGCAAGTAAACGTTAATTAAACTCTGTACTTGCTCGCGAGGGATTTCCGTCCCGACTTCCTGATTGCCGGGACTTTCAAAAAAAACAATGCTGTCAAGACCTTCCAGAGCTATCATCTGAAATAAAATGTGAGTGACAGGCAAAAGCACGGGTCTGAGGCGATCGCCCCCAGCCGCCGCAGCCTGCGACGCATCTTTAAGATTATTCCAAGCATAAATCACCCTCTTCTCCCGTCCCGGTTGCTTGAGATTGCTCAAAACCACGATCGCCCAACTTTGGTCTACCGCTTGCAGGATCGAGTATTCTAGGTGCTGTAGCTGTTGGGCAATTAACACCAGTGCCGGGGCGATCGCCTTTAAGATTTGTGGCGTCGAACCGTCGGGCGGAGCTTTTTCGATCAATGCTTGAATCTGTTGGTCTAAATCCATCAGTCAGTTCTTTGATATCTAAAATTAAAAATTTCAGGTTAGCAGGTTCGCATCCAAGTATATATTACCCAGCACTGCCCTATTAAAGATAAGCTGACACCCATCTAAATTTAATATTTAGCAGCCTACAGCCCTTGTAGCGAGCATTTGGGCAAAAAAATTAAGTGCGTAACAGCTTACACAATGTCATCCAAAAAGTCTAACGGTAGGGTGCTGAGCGTTAGCGCTGTCAAGGTGTGTTAAATCTGAGCCCGATAAAAACCCGAAAACGGTTATTTCACGTTCGGATTTTGCACACTTAAAGCTATAAAAACTGTTTGGGGGAGTTTGGTTTCAAAATAAAAGCGCCCAAAGTTAGTAACCTCATGAGCTGGCTGGGTGTTTATGACGCACCTTACCCCAGATGGCGGCTCAAAGAATTTGTTGGCCCTACTCCTATATATCTATTGTTCATATTTATAGTTGGTCGATCGTCCTTGACGCTACCCTACCTGCCGCAGTACCTCGGCCTCATCAGCTACACCCCTAACTTTTTCGTTGTTAACAGACCCACATTTACCTCAAATGTAACGAAATATTACAAGATGACGCTAAAGCTGCATAGAGGCTTGACAGCAAAGAATTAAGCGGCTAATCTGATATACATACCCGGGTAAGTCAATTCACTGTCATATGCAAGAAAAGCAAAAAGTTACATTGTATCTTCCACCAGAACTGCATCGCCAGCTCAAAATCCGAGCCGCAGTCGAAACTGAACCGATGTCATCAATTGCAGAAAGGGCAATTGTCTTCTACCTAGGAAATCCCGAACTGGTTGACGAAGTAGAAGCCTCCTACGGACAAACCCATCGGGTATACAACTGTCCAGAATGCACGGGTTCAGTAGTAATGCGAGATGGAGAACTGGCCTCCGTAACAAGTCAGCCGAGCGTATTGGCTGAACAGGATCTTCCAGTAAAGCAGGTGTCGGGCGTCAGTGCCAGCACGGCCAAACCGGGAGAGGAAGAATTGGTTCCCTGCTAAGAATGCCTTGCTTCCCCAAAAAGCTAAAACTGAAATTTTCAGTAACAGGGCCCAGGGCAGCAGTGAGATTCAGCAAAGATAGCACCGTCTCTAGTGGGTCGAGGACTATGCAAGAAGAGATCAGTATTCTAATCCAAGCTCAATATCCTCTGATCTACCTCGTGACATCCGAGGAAGAGCGGTGTGAGCAAGCAATTTCGACAATAGCTCAAGCAAAACCACAGCGACGAGTATTTATCTGGACTGTAACTCACGGCATTGTGGAGTATGGTCAACCCCGCACCACCACCCAACACAACACCGTCTCGCCAGAGGCAGCAATTGAATGGGTGATCAGGCAGCGAGAACCCAACAGTAACGCTAGCATCTACATTTTCAAAGATTTACATCCTTTTATAGATTCTCCTCCGGTAACGAGGTGGTTGCGCGATGCGATCGCCAACTTCAAAGGAACGCAAAAGACAATTATACTGATGTCTCCTTTGCAGCAAATTCCGATCGAGCTAGAAAAGGAAGTAGTGGTATTAGACTTCGCGTTGCCAGACATGAAGGAACTAAACCAAGTATTGTCTGGTCAGTTGGAGCAAACGAAATCGCGACGCATTACCACAGAAGCGCGAGAAAAACTTTTAAAAGCAGCCTTGGGATTGACCAAGGACGAAGCTGAAAAAGTTTATCGCAAAGCCCAAGTTTCGACTGGGCGCCTCACAGAAGAAGAAGTAGACATAGTTCTTTCGGAGAAAAAGCAATTAATTCGGCGCAACGGCATTCTAGAGTTCATTGAAGAAGACGAAACCCTGGATGCAGTCGGCGGTTTAGAAGAGCTGAAGCGGTGGCTGAGACAGCGTTCCAACGCCTTTACAGAGAGGGCAAGAGAATACGGTCTGCCCCAACCAAAAGGGATGTTAATTCTTGGCGTACCGGGATGCGGAAAATCGCTGATTGCCAAGACCACCTCCCGCCTGTGGGGACTGCCCCTGCTGAGGCTAGATATGGGTAGAGTCTACGACGGTTCGATGGTGGGTCGATCGGAAGCCAACCTCCGCAATGCCCTCAAAACCGCAGAATCCATCTCTCCAGCCCTCCTATTCATCGACGAACTAGACAAAGCCTTTGCAGGAGGCACTGGTTCGGCAGACTCAGACGGAGGCACCTCCAGCCGGATTTTCGGTTCCTTCCTCACTTGGATGCAAGAAAAGACTTCCCCAGTCTTCGTAATGGCAACAGCCAACCGAATCGAGCGGTTGCCGGGAGAATTCTTGAGGAAAGGCCGATTCGACGAACTCTTCTTTGTTGATCTGCCTACCAAAGAAGAACGCCAAGATATATTTAAGATTCACCTGTCAAAGCGGCGTCGGGAAATTACTCGCTTCGATTTAGAGCAACTTTCCAATGTTTCCGAGGGCTTTTCAGGTGCAGAGATTGAGCAAGCGCTAGTAGCCGCAATGTACGAAGCCTTCGCTCAAGATCGAGAGTTTACGCAGCTAGACATCATCGCGGCCATTAAATCTACAATGCCACTGTCTAAAACAATGACCGAACAGGTCACCGCCCTTCGAGATTGGGCTAGACAGCGTGCACGGCCCGCTGCGTCTTCCGTCGCTGAATACCAGCGAATGGAATTCTAAAAGCTTTCTCCTGGTCCAAACAGGAGCAAAGGCTAGCAACAGCTAGCAGTTCGATTGAAGAGCCGCCCAGCGGCACCGTTAAATCCAGACCGTTGTTGTTTCTCTCTCAGTTTTATTAGGAGGAAATCCAATGTCTCACTTTAGCACTCTGCGTACCAAAATAACCGATGCCGAAATCCTGAAAGCTTCACTGCGCGACTTGGGCATTTCAGTCAAGTCAGAAGCTGATGTTCGTGGCTATAACGGTCAGCGCGTTCGCTCCGACATCGTAGCGATTCTCGAAGGCGAATATGACCTAGGTTGGTCTCGCAATAGCGATGGTTCCTTTGACCTGATTGCCGACCTCTGGGGCGTCGCCAAAAAACACAATCAAACTGAGTTAATCAACTCCATCAACCAGAAGTACGCAGTTAACAAGACCTTGGCCGCAGTCAAGCAGCGCGGTTTGCAAAATGCCAACGTTAAGCTGGTAGTGCAAAACTAATTGATCTGCAGGTTTCCAAGCTCGCGGGTTAACCAAACAAACGGGTTAACCCGTTTTTCGATTGCTAGGAGGTAGAGGGGGGTCTTTGAACCGCCACATACTTTTTTAGCACCCCCAAGCAGCAGCTTTCAGGTTGAAAGCTGCTGCTTTTTGCTTTAATGGTCGGCTACCTAGGGCTTGCTGAATAAGCGCTCGCACTTGAGGTTGCCTGGGTTATTCGAGCGCGCGATCGAGAGTAAAGTGCAAGATAAACAGGTAAAATAAGTCAAAACCCGTGCATCACCACCTACGATCGTGTACAGAAAAGTTGAGCTGGCTCCAAACCCCCCATCCGAATTTGAACTGCCCTTCGGAGGAAAATTGTCAGCAGACAACCGTTGGGTAAAAATGGCCCAACTAATCCCGTGGTCAGAGTTTGAAGCAGAATATGCCCAAAACTTCCCCACCGAAAAGGGCGCACCAGCTAAATCCTTTCGGATGGCGTTGGGGGCATTAATTATTAAAGAAAAACTGGGAATTAGCGATCGTGAAACGGTAGAACAGATCCGGGAAAACCCGTATCTACAATACTTTATCGGTCAATCAAGCTA
>NZ_JAUBSD010000081.1:0-36138 GCF_036704575.1 Microcoleus sp. K5-D4 | reverse complement strand
GGCGGCGGGTTACGTCTAGTTCGGCACTCATGCGAAGGTTTTCTACTTTTAGCCGATCGTTCAAAACCAATATTTCTCTATTAGCTTGGGCTAATTGTGCGGTGCGTTCTTCTACTTTTTGCTCTAGGGTTTGATAAAGTTGGGCATTTTCTAGGGAAATAGCAGCTTGGGCAGAAATTATGTTCAATACTGCTAATCTGTCTGCTGTAAAAGCGCCAGTTGCGAGATTGTTTTCTAGATACAAAATGCCGATGAGTTTGCCTTGATTGATGATGGGGGCGCACAATACTGATTTGGGTTGATTAATTGCAATATAAGGCTCTGCGGTAAAGGTTCCTTCGCGGACGGCATCGTTTAAAACTACATCTGACTGAGTTCTTGCGACATAGTTGATAATAGATGTCGGGAGCTCCTGACTGTTATTAACAGCAAGAGATTGCAAGACTTGGACGGAACCGTCAACGTCTCCGGCAGCTTCAATTCTGAGTTCGCCCCTGCTGTTTAGCAAGATAAGAAAACCTTTTTGAGCTCCGGCATTTTCAATGGTAAGTTTAATTAAGTTTGACAGCAAGGATGCTAATACTACTTCGCCGGATATTGCTTGCGATGCTTTGATTACTGTGGTAAAGTCAAGCATTGATGAGCTGCTGCTGCCTGTGGATGTTGGCGGAAGGGATGTGGTTATGGCAGAAAGGTTTGTACCTGTTGATGTTTGTCTCAGCCATAGCTGAGGGTAGCGTTTTTCTAAGTCTTTAACTTTGGCTGCTGCACCCCAGCGGAGATAAGAATAGCGGGCATTTTGCAGGTAGGTATTGGCAATCAATGTCTTATTTTTAGATAAGTAAAATTTGGCAGCTAGTTCGTAGGAGAGGGCTTCTTCGTTGATGTATTCGTTTTCTCCAGCGGTGGCGATCGCGCGATCGTACCAGTCCATTGCTTCAAAGTTTTCCCCTTGAATGTGGCACAATTCTGCTTCTATTAGTTCTACTTTCTGCAAGTAATTCATCGGTGCGTGAGTGGCCAATACTTTCAGTTTCTCCAGATTGGCGGTTACTTGTTCTAACATTTGTTCGCGATCGCTCTGGCTGACATCAAAGTAAACCGCAAGTCGCACCAGAGAATCGTAGAAATAAAAGAGGGGCGCAACAAGCGAACCAACCACTCCAGCTAAATATGGCGCTGCTAAGTCAGCATATTTTACAGCTTCAGCAAATTCTCCAAAGAGATAACAGAGAAGCGTTTTTTGCAAGTAAATAATAAAAACTGCACTACGATTGTTTTTTTGCAGCATCATAGGCAACTGCGTGTCTTCATTATATGCTTCCCCCATTAGCTTGCAAGGATTCTCCGAGCGATCGATTAAGTTGAGAACTACCTGCCGGATTACTTCATTGCTGGTCAAATCAAATTCTTGCTTGAGTTGGCGTATTATGCCATGGTAGGCAGCTATTTCTCTTTCCAATTCTGTGAGTTCTTTGCCAACAAAATAGCTATGCCAG
Organism: Microcoleus sp. K5-D4; assembly: GCF_036704575.1. Lineage (NCBI taxonomy): Bacteria > Bacillati > Cyanobacteriota > Cyanophyceae > Oscillatoriales > Microcoleaceae > Microcoleus > Microcoleus sp. K5-D4. The sequence goes on along the minus strand of NZ_JAUBSD010000081.1, from coordinate 34,639 downwards.
CAGTACACACTGGCATTGTGGCAGGCATTTCCTATGTCTCCGGTTTCTAAACCGATTGCCCAACCATCATGCGACAGCTTTAAAGTTTTCCTAACCGATTCTTTGTAATGTTTGACAAAAGCATTAACGCAGTGAAGCGTGTGTGCTTTAACTGTGCCGGCGTTAATTCGCTCCAGCAAATTTAAAGCCAGTTCGCCAAATCGATAGCCAGATTCTATGTCGTTGAAAATCGCGCTAAAAAGCATTCCACAACGGGCATAAGCGGGCAAAGAATAAGGATTATTGCCATATTCTAGGGATAAATTTACCAGTTTAAAAATCAATAAAGGCTGGAGTTTTGGGAAGGAAAAATACGCAACATCAAGAGTGCTGGATATCACCTGCATGGCTGCTAATTTGTCCGGGGCTGTCATCAGTGGTAAATCGATTAAATCTTCGATTTCTCTGCCTGTTAGCGCTGCCTGAGTTGCTTGCAACGCCGCCTCAATATCTGTCGTATTGGGCTGTTTGGGAAAATGTATATCTAACAGTTCTAGCACTGATAAAGCTGTGTCTAATGCTTGCTGGAACTGGCTTTGGGCTAACTGAGAGCGAATTTTTACTTGATAGACTTTTACTTTATCGAGCACTGTTTTGGCTTGTTGCAGCACGGAAGTTGCTAATTCCTCCATCTGCTCGAAATCGGTACTGATGTAAGCGGCTTCTGCTGCTTCTTCGTAGAGATTCAGCGTTAAGTCGTATTGGGTTTGCCAACTGTCTGCACTTAATAATTGCCTGCCCGCCGCGAAGTAATCTAGTGCTGATTTATAAGCAGCGGAAACTTTGGCTTTTTTGCCTGCTAAAAGGTTGAGCGCTGCCAGTTCATTGCGCTGTGGCTGCGTGGCAATTAATTCGCTGCCAAAGTTGAGGTGATTGACGATATCAAATATTTTATGTTGTCGCTGTTCCGGCGCAGTATTTTCCAACAAAAGTTGTCCGACTCGATAGTGGACAACTTGCTTTTCTGGTTCGGGAATTAGAGAATAGGCGGCTTGCTGGACGCGATCGTGCAAAAATTTGTAATAAACAGTTAAATCTTCTGAACTTTGCTCTAATTCTAGAAATCTGTAATCATTCCCCACGGGAATAATTAAATTTTGCCTAACTGCTTCCAAAAGTTTCTCGTTAGTTGCTTTTACTGAATTTTCACTAACAATCGCCAACATTTTTACGTCAAATTGGTTGCCAATGCAAGCAGCAAATTTTAATACTTGCTGTGTTGCCTGGGACAGTTTTTGAATTTTTCCTGCCATCAGTTCGACTACATTGTCAGTAATTCCCTTGGCTTGAATTTGCTCTAAATCCCACTGCCAGTCTCCCTTGGCCCCCTCAATCGTCGGAGAGGTGGGTCCAAATTTCAACAGTTTCTCAGCATAAAGTGATTTGAGAAACTCGTTAATAAAAAAGGGATTGCCTTGAGTTTTTTGCAGGACTAACTCTGCTAAGGGCAGGGCTTTTTCGAGATGGCATTTAAGAGTATCTGCAATTAAATAATTGACATAATTTAACTTTAAAGGTAAGAGGGAAATTGAATTAATTACGCATCCAGTTTTCTGAATCTCATTAATTGTTAACATCAGCGGATGGGCGGCAGTGACTTCATTATCCCGATAAGCACCAATCAGAAACAGATATTGCATATCTGGGTCGGTGATTATCAATTGAAGCATCTGCAAACTTGCGGAGTCTGCCCACTGCAAATCGTCGAGAAACATGACTAAGGGATGTTCAGGCTTGCAAAATACGCGGATGAAGTTATGCAATACTAAATTAAACCGATTTTGGGATTCAGCGGAAGGAAGTTCGGATAATTCTGGCTGCTTGCCCACTATTAATTCTAATTCGGGAATTACATCAATAACGACTTGAGCGTTAACTCCAACTGCTGTTAATATTTTTTCGCGCCACTGTTGGAGTTTGACTTCTGTTTCTGCGAGCAATTGCTGCACTAATTCTTGAAAAGCTTTAATGACGGCGCTGTAAGGAATATTTCGCTGAAACTGGTCAAATTTCCCGGCGATGAAATAACCTTTTTTTCGGGTAATGGGTTTGTAAATTTCTTGTACTAATGCTGATTTGCCAATGCCGGAATATCCGAATACTAACATCATTTCGGAATGTGGTCGGCTGTTGGGGGATGGCTGAGTGTCTGAGGTTAGACTTTCTGCTTCTTCCTGCAAGCTACCTGCAACTCGCTCAAATGCCGCCAGCAGGCTTTCTATTTCTGTTTCTCGGCCGTAAAGTTTTTGAGAAATTTGAAACTTATCTGAAATATCGTGCTGACCAATAGGAAAGTCTTCTATCTTGCCTTGAGTTTGCAGTTGAGTGAGACATAACTCTAAATCTGCTTGAATTCCCCAAGCGCTTTGATATCGCTCTTCTGCGGTTTTTGCTAACAGTTTCATTACGATATCTGAAACAGGTTTAGGAATCTCTGGATGGACTTCTTGGGGCGGAAGGGGTTGTTTAGCGATGTGACAGTGTACTAATTCGATCGCGTCATTACCTTCAAAAGGCAGTTGATTAGTTAGCAGTTCGTAAAAAGTTGCACCTAGGGAATAAAAATCAGCGCGGTAATCGATGCCGCGATTCATTCTTCCGGTTTGTTCGGGTGCTATATAAGCTAAAGTTCCCTCTAAAACGTTGGGACTTATTAGGGTAGGATTTTCTATAGACAAGACTGTCGAAATGCCGAAGTCAATAATTTTGACTTCCCCGGTTTTGGGGTTGATAATTATATTAGATGGGTTAATGTCTTTGTGGATAATATTAGCGCTGTGAATCTCACCCAACATCTCGACAGTTTTGATAGCGATGGGGAGAAATTCCGCTAAGGTTATCTGACGTTGCTGCCGCCATAAACTTAAAGATTCAGCGCCCTCATCCTCGAAGACGATGGCAAGAGAATTATGATATTTTTCTAAGCTGTAAGCTTTAACAAAGCCTGAGAAATTCAGAGTTTGACTGATTTGGTATTCCTGCTGGTATCTCAGCAGTTGTGCTGGTGTTGGCAATTCTTCTTTCAGCAGCTTGAGGATGATCGGTAGGGGTTCGGCGTAGCCGTCGCGTAGCGAATCGCGATCGCGAATTCCGCGATAAACTAAGGAATTTTCGCTTTCATAGATTTGGGTTAAAATCTGATATCCGGGAATGCCAAGCATAGTTTAAATTGTCCGTTTTGAGCTTTTGCGCTTTCTGTGCTGCAGTTGCAACCCCATCTTGCCATTATTGCTCATATATGAATGCAGTGGGAGATCGATCGCTGCCCCTGCATAAAAAACGACTGTTTGCAAAATCGGGATGCTTCCTAGTGCGAGAGATTCAAAAGTAGCGAGAGAAGAGCTTTGGATATTTTCGGAGATGTCTATTGTTAAAAAAGTTGATAGGCAATGGATCTTACTCCTGACTTCTGACTCTTGACTCCTAGATATACAAATATTTCTGCCTTCTCCCCATGATGTAGGGTGCGCGCTGCACACCTTACACCTGTGGAATCACCTATAACCTAATGATGGCAACTTAATTTCAACTACAAATACTTCTGCAAGAGCAAACCCATTTTCTCCTTAGTTGCGGCAGGCACTTGATCCAGCCGAGTCAGAATAGCATATTTCAAAGCTGAATGCGACTCGGAAACGGGGGGATGTTCTGTTAACCTCCGGACTGTTTCTTGAATGGCTTTTTGGGCATTTGCTGCATTGCGGTGCAAGTTTGCAACTACCATTTCTACAGTTACGCTGTCGTGATCTTCGTGCCAGCAGTCATAATCGGTGACTAATGCTAAAGTTGCGTAGGCAATTTCTGCTTCTCTGGCTAATTTTGCTTCGGGCAAATTTGTCATTCCGATGACTGTCGCCCCCCAACTGCGGTAAAGGTGGGATTCTGCTTTTGTGGAAAATGCGGGGCCTTCCATGCAGACATAAGTGCCGCCCCGGTGCAGGGTAACGTCGGTGAGGTTCAAGGATTCGATCGCACTTGCCAATACTTTAGCCAATTCGCCGCAAACCGGATCGCCGAATGTGATGTGAGCGACTATTCCTTCTCCAAAAAAAGTAGAAACTCGATTTTTTGTACGATCGATAAACTGATCGGGCACTACCATATCTAAAGGTTTCGCCTCAGCTTTCAGAGAACCAACCGCCGACGCTGAGATTAAATACTCAACTCCCAAACTCTTCATTGCATAAATATTTGCGCGATACGGCACTTCTGACGGCAAAAAAGTGTGGTTGCGGCCGTGTCTAGCCAGAAATGCTACGGGCGTACCGTCCAATGTTCCCACAATTGCGGCATCCGATGGCGCTCCAAAAGGTGTATCAATTTTCACCTCTTCAATATCTTTGAGGGCCTCCATTTTATACAAACCGCTGCCGCCGATAATTCCGATTTTTGCTTGTGCCATTTTTACCCTCTGCTGGAGTTTTACCACAGTGATTCTATCGGGCCATCGTTAAGTTGGTGTAAAGATAATTCAAGATTTCGTGACAACAGTCACCCCACATACACTATTTTGTCACTAAATATATGTGATCTTAATCACAAAGTAGCTTCACAAAATCTTTAAAAATAAAGGTACATAGTTCTGTTACTTATTTTTAGCGTGTTAAGACCATGACAGTCAGCTCTGCTAACCTCCCCAAAATCTCGATCGAGGCGATCGTCCAGCGCATCTTTGCTTTTCGGCAAATTACTCCCCTTGACAGACGGCTGCTGAAATCAGCCATGCTAGCCCAGAAAGGTCTGAACGAAAAAGACCACTCTCACATCAACCGAGTGTGTCAGGGCATCCGAAACGGATTGATTTTAGTTGTAGAATAAATTTGCAGCACTATCTGTTGCTAGCTCAAGAAGCTGTTTTAAAATTTATGCTTGAGTCTGTATCGGCGGGAACTGAGTTCGGGCGGTGTTTTACTATTTTTAGGCGCGCGAACCCTCGACATCACAAATAATATTATTTACATCTTATTATCGATCAAAATTCAACAGCCAAAAGCCTGTATAAGTCATGCCACTATCATCGGGCTGGACTAACAAAAAATGTAATCCTTTACTTAATTGCTTGCGCTGTTGGTAAATGTGGGCCGCGGCTTTCACCTCGCTATCTTCAAAAGTAGCCACAACCCACCTATCTACTAACCCAGCTTCCAATATCAATCCGTCGGGCTCTCCAGCAATATAATTCAAAGCGAAAGGTTTGGCATCCTGAAGCCATCTAGCCAACCGCATAGACTGGCGTCCGCCGTCAATTACAACTCCCGGTACGGGTACTGTTGAGGCCAAGCCCAAATTCAGCGGTAACAGAAATTCTGGCATTTCCAAAATTGGCAGGGGACGCCCTTGGAAAGCATCTTCAATGTCGCCAGCGGGTAGGGAAGCAAAACGCCAGCCATCGCCCCAGAGGTTTTCGGGTAAGGGCACTGGCGGCGGCGAGTCGAGGGCGATCGCACTGTAAGTTTCACCTGTATAATTAGGCATACTCGAATATTCTTTGGCGCGTTGTTGCAGCAGCAATTTCAGAGTCGCAGTGCGCCGAGTAGCTTCTACCTTGACACCCAAAACTTTGCCCGCAGCTTCGATTAAGCCCAGAGACTGAGGTCTAAATACTTGAATCAAGTCAGGCAAATTCTGAGTTTGAGCTTGCTGCTGCAACTGCGAAGCTAGCCAATTAGAATTTGCGTCCCCTTGGCGGCAAACAGCGCTAAATTGAAAACTACCTTCCGAGTCGCAAATTAAGAGTTCCCACAGTGGTTTACCCGCCTCATCTTGGAGAGGGCGGCGGTAAAAATCGACTTGCCAAATACTCATAAATAATTAAAATTTAAAATATACAACTCGATCATTTTAATATAGTTTGGCGCACTGCGATACAATACCGAACTATGAAAAAAGAACTTCGAGCGATATATTCTCAGTTCATAGTTGAGTTTTATTTGCATATCTAACACCAGTTTAAAAAAACTGCAACTGTAAGCCAGTGATCCAAACCGTCGTAAGCTGCTACGCATCTAAATTATATTTTAGGGCGGGCGGGACGCCCACCCCACAAGAATTTACTCAAATTTAATTGTCAAATTTAGATGCGCCTCAGCTTAGTAATCAGTAATTCCCAATTCTAAAATATAAAACAATAGTCCGGACACTTTTTCTATGGCCCAATGGCTTATTCTCGCTTGACTTTGAGGCGAGCGTGGATAATTAAATCAATGTCACCTCTACCCCTGACTTGCATTTTATTCGACTTTTTTATGATGCTTGCCCTGTAAGGCTTGTAGTACCGTTCCAAAAACTGTCCGGAGTATTGATAAAATATAAAATAAAATAACGGCTCCCTTAGCCATCCTCCCTTAGCAATGAGCCACTCCCAAATTTATTTAAGATAGCGAACCAAATACATATCCAACTCGCCCTTACTTTTAGCATAAATTTTTCCTCGGTATTCGCATTCAAAAAAATCTCTAACTAATTCAAAGGTTGCATGAGAGATATTGATATTTCCAGGTACGCCGGAAGATTCCATCCGAGATGCAGTATTAACTGTATCTCCCCAGACATCATAGGAAAACTTTTTATGGCCAATTACCCCAGCAAGTATTGGGCCTGAATGAATGCCAATGCGGATATCCCAATAAGGGATATTTTGGTGAGCTTTCTGTATTTTTCGCAAATCCATGAACTGTCGAATTTCTATGGCAGCAAGTACAGCGTCAAATGCGTGTGTTGGGCGAGGCGTAGGAATTCCTGCCGCGCACATATAGCTGTCGCCAATAGTCTTCAGTTTTTCCATAGAATATTTATCCATCACCCGATCGAAATAAGAAAAACAATAATCTAGTTCGTCAACCAACTCTCGCGGCGTCATTTTTTCAGATAAATGAGTAAAGCCTTTAAAGTCAGTAAATAAAACCGATACGTTATCATAATAAAGTGGTTCCACTTTGCCGTTATTTTTGAGTTCCTCGGCAATTTCAACCGGCAGCACGTTCAACAGTAGCTGATCAGATTTGTGCTTTTCGGCATCGAGATCGGAATAGAGCCTATTTATCTCTTTAAAACGTTCAGCATTGCGGATGGCTGAGGATAGTTGTAAAGCCAAAAGATAGCCAATCCGCAAGTCTTCTTGAGTGTAAGCTCTCGACTTGGTTGTGGCAAAATTAATTGTCCCTAAAACCTTACCTTCGCTTTCCAAAGGAAGGATAATTTGCGAAGCGTAGGGGGATAAAATAGCAGTAGCACCCGCTTCTTGAATTAATTGAGGTTGACGTGTTGTGAAAGCCTTGTGAATAGGGCCGCCCTCTGGGAGGGCTGCAATATCTACAGGGATATGCCTGCCAAATAAGGTCATGCAAGTGTTAGTGCTGTGCAGGCAAACGCTACAGTGTTCAAAGTCTAGCAACCATTTGGCTTGCTTGCCTAGTACCCGCAAAATCTGGTTGAGATCCAGGGTGCGGTTAATGGCAGTGGCAACTTCGTTGACAGCGGAAATGCGAATGGAAAGCGCTTGAGCTTCTGCTAACAAACGGCGGGCTGTAAGCAGAAGTTCTTCTCGATCTAGATCTTCTAGCCGCTCGCCCATAATAGGGGTATAAAATATAGATTACAAAGCATCTATTTCGAGGGCTATTGCATCAGTGTATCGGTTGACAAAGCTAAACAAGTCGGCTGTCGCAATAATCTCAAAGATTTCTGAATCATCAAGTCCTAAATCCCGCAGGTTTTGGTAATCACTTTCTGTCATTTCCAGCGGTTTTGTAGCAGCCAGCAAGCCAAAGGTAATTACGGCTTTATCACGTTTTGGCAAAGGGCAGTTGGCAAAGTCAGAAACTAGGGTTCGCAGTAGTTCTTCGCTCATCCCCAAGGCTGACAATCCGTGCAGGTGAACTTGGAGAGCGTACTCGCTATTATTTGATTGGGAAATAGCGACGCCGACCATTTCTTTAAGCGTGCGGGGTAAGTCTCCTTGCAGGATTGTTCCCCGGAATTTTTTCCAATTTGCTTCTAATAGGTCAGGGTTTATTGCCATTGACTTGAACAGGTTGGGGACGATGCCAAACCCCAAGTCAGTCAATATTTCTTCGTACACTGATTTGGCTTTAGGATCGGTAAGTTGATCGTATTCTATAAGTGGAAAGTGTGTCATTGTTGTGTTGAATTTTACGGCAGTTAATTGGGGTAAGAATTTACGTTTTTGTTATGTAACGCCACTCAAAGGGCGACCTTACGAGCTATCTTGGCTTTAGTCGGATTGATGATAAAATGCACCGCTGTCAACAAACCGCGAATTATGAAAATGGTCTAGCAACAAATCTGATTCTTGAGGCTGGATTAAACCTGTAATTATAGCAGTAACAGGAGCCCATAAAATTCTGTTGCGATCGGGTTCTACGGCTAATTTTAGATTCTCCCAATGGTTGTTGTCAAGTGTCGGCAATTCATCGGGCGCGACGGCGTGAAATCTTACCACAACTCTTGAATTAGAGATTGCTGTTCCGTTCGCTAAATTTTAGGCAAAAAACACTGTTCGATCGATCGATAGAACTCCACAACTGGCCACAATCTTATACTCCGGCGCGCGCACAGGGGAAGAAACAAAACGCTGTGCGATCGAGTTTATAGAATTAATCAGATGCTCGATCGACAACCCATGCCTCAGACAAGCTAGGCTAACGCCTGCGACTGGAGTTATCATGGGTAAACTGTAAACTTCTATCATTGTCGCTGCATTTGCTATGAACCCTGCCCTGACTCAATTTGGCGCTCAGATGTCCCACCTCACGGGAGTTCGGGCAATTATGAAAGATATTATTGAAACACTCAGAGCCGGCAGCGGGCAGGAGTTTATCAATTTGAGCGCCGGAAATCCGGTGATTTTGCCGGAAGTCGAGCAGTTGTGGCGCGACTGCACTGCTGAACTTTTGGCGAGCCCGGAATACGGCGAGGTGGTTTGTCGCTACGGTTCCAGTCAAGGTTATCAGCCGTTTATCGATGCGGTATTGGCGGATTTTAACCAGCGTTACGGACTGAATTTGACCGATCGCAATATCCTAATTACTCCCGGAAGTCAATCGATTTACTTCTACGCAGCCAACGCTTTCGGGGGCTACACTACCAGCAAACAGCTTAAAAATATCGTCCTACCGCTGAGCCCAGACTACACGGGTTACGGCGGCGTTAGCTTGATTCCCGAAGCGGTAGTCGCTTGCAAACCCACCCTCGATATTGATGCAGCCGCCCACAGGTTCAAATACCGCCCGGATTTCAGCCAACTGTCGATCGACCAAAGCACCGGTTGCGTCATTTTTTCCCGTCCCTGCAACCCCACCGGCAACGTTCTCACCGACGACGAAGTTAAGAAAATTGCCGATTTAGCGGCCGCTTTCGACGTGCCGGTGTTCGTTGATTCCGCCTACGGCCCTCCGTTCCCGTCCTTGAACTTTACCGAAATGACGCCGATTTTTGGCGGCAATATCGTGCACTGTATGAGTTTGTCGAAAGCTGGATTGCCGGGTGAAAGAATCGGAATTGCGATCGGCGATGAAAAACTCATTCAAATATTAGAATGTTTTCAGACCAATATGTGCATTCATTCGCCAAGATACGGACAGGCGATCGCCACTCGTGCCATTACGTCCGGCGCTCTTGCCGACATCTCCATCAACGTAATTCGGCCGTACTATCAAAGCAAATTTGCGATCGTAGAAAGCACTCTTGAACAAGCAATGCCGAAAGATTTGCCGTGGTTTTTGCACCGGGGCGAAGGAGCAATTTTCGCATGGTTGTGGCTGAAAGATTTGCCAATGACTGATTGGGAACTGTATCAAGAGTTGAAGAAAGTGGGTGTAATTGTCGTGCCTGGAAGTTCTTTCTTTCCAGGTTTGCGGGAAGATTGGCAGCACAAACATGAGTGTTTACGCATTAGTTTGACTGCAACAAATGATGAGATTGAAACTGCCATGAAACGCTTGGCTCAAATGGTAGAAAAGCTTTATCAGTCTGTTGACGGTTGACTGTTGACAGTTGACTGTTTGCTGTACGACGGTTGACTGTTGACATTACCAACTACTCATGACCATAACTTCTTCCTTGGCCGATCGACTACAATTTAAAAAATAATTAGCAGCGCGGTGGGTTATGGCAGTGCAATTACTCAAAAGGTTGTTGACCGTAGAAGAATATCATTTAATGGGCAAAGCTGGTATTCTTTCCGAGGGCGATCGGGTAGAACTGATAGAAGGAGAACTTATCCAAATCGCAGCAATTGGAACTCGTCATGCTTCCTGTGTGAGACGATTCATCGGACTTTTCAGCGAAATTCCCAGTAACCGGGCTTTTCTGGATGTGCAAAACCCCATCCAGTTGAACGAGCGCACCGAACCTCAACCTGATGTAGTATTGCTGAAACCCCGGGCTGATTACTATTCAACAGCACATCCAGTAGCGTCAGAAGTTTTGCTGTTGGTAGAAGTATCCGATAGCACGGTTGATTACGATCGAGATGTGAAAGTTCTTATTTACGCTCAATCGCTCATTCCTGAAGTCTGGCTAGTAGATATAGAGGCACAATGTTTAGAAGTTTACCGCCAGCCGACTCCTAATGGTTACAGTTTAATCCAAAAATTTTGGCGGGGTCAACAAGTTGCGTCGCTCGCCTTTCCTGATTTGGAAGTGAATATCGATTTCGTACTCGGATAGATTCGGATTAGAGGTTATAGAAAACATTCCCAAGTCCCCATTTTTCAATTAAACTACCCGATAAACAAAACCCAGCGTTGCCCAAACATTCACATCCAAAGCCAAATCATCCGTCGATATCCCCACTTTCTGCACCCCTGGAATGCTAGCGGCGTGCAAATCTTCGAGTACCGCCCGCGCCACATTTAAAGGATTCAACAACACTCGAATTGGCAGGGCATCCCTCGTTTGCTGCGTTTCGGCTTCTATTGCAGCCAGAGTTTGAGCCAAGGGACTCTCACTAAATATAATCATAATTTCTGCAAGTCCGATCGGTCCAGATACCGCCCACCCGATCGCCCCAGCCGCCGGCACGGTCAAATTCTCCCCAGGAGCGATCGCCCGCGACATTCCCCCCACAGATTCTTTGCCCTCAGTGCCGAGCACTGACAGCCGTCCCGCGCTGTCCGAGCCAAATACCGCAAAGTAAACCGGGCGATCGCTGTCGTTATACAATCTGTACCGAACTCGGCTGCCTTCGGGCAAACTTAGTATATGAGCGCTTGCGGATTTCTCACTTTCCCCGCTCAGCGGTTCCAGCCGATAATCACCGCCGGCCCGCACAGGCTCTCGCTGCGCCACAGCCCGCGCTTGTGGTGCGAGAGTTGCCAATTCCGCCCGCACCTTCAGGCGCGAAGAACCCTCGTTGGCTGTCAGCCGCAGCAACTTCCCCGCCTGCAGCGCTTTCAACTGCGGAGTCAAGCGCTGCACCGCCACCTTGACTGCTTCTCCCCCGTCGCCCTGAGTATCGGGAATCAGCATTTGAGCCAAAGAAAACAAACCGTAACGGCTTTGAGGCAAAGCAGGCTCGTGAGCAGAGACTGTTTCGGCTAAAGTCGTTTCCGGGACTCTGCCGAACCGACAGTCAGCCAATTGCTCGCTGCCTACTGCCGAAACTTGCGGCACAGTCGCAAAGGCGCTGGTAGCGTCCACCCGCTCGATGCGTTCCAAACCCGAGTCCAAAGCTACTGTCAAACCGATGTTTCGCGGCAATACCCGAATTTCTTCCTTCACGAGTTCGCCGACTGTTAATTGGCCGTCTGTTCGATCGAACCCGTCTACAACTTGGGCTTTAGCAGAGAGGCCCGTGCGTCCCCGCAGCAAAAGCCTCGCGCCCTCCGAAGAATCCACTGCAAACACAGAACCCCCTGAGCACTCCAAAACCCCCGGCGACAACCCGCCCAGCCACAACTGCACAGTTTTGCCCCCCTCTTCCACCGCCGTCACAGCGCCGTCAGATGCAGGGGAATTCAAGATTAAATTTGAAAAATTCACCGCCGGCGCGGCTGTTAAATCGTGATTGAGAATTTGCGGTTGCTGCGATAACCCCGCCATTTGCTCGACATTACCCGCCGCGCGGCTGAAACTGACACTGAAACTGCTAGCGGGAGTTGCCCACCACAAAGTTTGGGTGAGGGCGTAGGTAAACAAACCTGCGGTAAATCCGTTCCACTCTTGTTCGGCGGCGAGTGCGGAATTCGCGCCCGCGGCAAGTAAGGCGGCGTCCGGACGGAGATTTGGGCGGGAGCCGAGGTCTTGGGCAAACGTTAATTCTGCGAGGCTAGGCTCGCCGATGGTGGGGCGGGGGCGGGAGCGAATGCGAAAGTTGCCGTTTTTGGGGAAACCCGGATAGGTGTAGCTGGTGTCGAGGATGGCGAGCGCATTTTCTGTCGCGAGCGATCGCATCAACAGCAACAGCGTTTCCTCTAAAATATCGTTCACCGCCCGGTTTGCTAACAACGGCAAAACATCATCCGCCGGCACCAAACTGTTTTGCATTTTTCCGGGAGACTCGCCCAAACTGACTCGGCTACCGCAGCCGCTAAAGTGAAAAACTACCACGTCACCGGGTTTTGCTTGTTGAGTCAAGTGAGTGACAAAAGCCGTCTCGATATTCTCCCTCGTAGCTTTAGCGTCAGTCAAAGTCAAAATGTCCGACGGCACAAACCCAAACCGATATATCAGGAGTTCCCGCTGCAATTCCACATCCGTGACGCAGCCGTGCAGGGGCGAATCTGGATATTTGTCAACGCCAACCAACAAAGCCAATTTCCTGGCTGTCGGCTGCGCTAAGGCTTGGAGGTAGCGATCGCCCAACGGCAGCCACAGGGCCTCGCTGATTCCGATGGCGGCCAGCACCCGGCCAGCTTGCTGCAAAAATTCCCGCCGCTTGAGTCCCATTTTTAAATAGCTTTGAATTTTAAGTTTTGAATTTTAAGTTAAATTCCCCTCAATAATTTTAGGGGAATTAATTAGATTTTGAGTGTTTAGTATTAAGGGAGTTTTTAAGTTTTAACTTTTGAGCTTTAAGTTAAAAATTTCCCATTTAAAACTCAAAACTCAAAATTAAAAACTATGCAGAATGTCGCCCCCACCAAAGTTCAAGATTTAAATCTCGTAATTGAAAATATTCATTGCCTTGGCTAATTCTGCGGCGACTTCCGGCCGGGAAAACTGCGGCGGCGGCAATTTTCCAGCGCGCAGCATTTCCCGAACTTTGGTTCCAGACAAATGCACCCGTTGTTCGGGAGTGCTGGGACTTGTTTTAGTTGTAGCCATTTGTTCCGTCAGCGTGCAATAGAAAGCGTGCTCGAATTTCATCGGCACAATTCCCAATTCTCCCGGCTCAAATTCATCAAAAATATGTTGGGCATCGTAAGTGCCGTAATAATCGCCAACTCCCGCGTGATCGCGCCCCACGATAAAGTGAGTGCAGCCGTAGTTTTTGCGGATTAAAGCATGAAAAATTGCTTCTCGCGGCCCGGCGTAGCGCATCGCCGCCGGATTAATTGCCAAAATTACGCGATCTTTTGGATAATATTTTTCTAGCAGAATTTCGTAGCAGCGCATCCGCACGTCAGCGGCGATGTCGTCATCCTTAGTCGTCCCGACTAGCGGGTGCAGGAACAAGCCGTCTACTGTTTCTAAGGCGCATTTTTGAATGTATTCGTGTGCCCGGTGGATGGGGTTTCGGGTTTGGAAACCGACTATGGTTTTCCATCCTTTTTCTGTGAACAGTATTCTCGATTTCGCCGGGTCAATTTGGTATTGGGGAAAGCGGACATCTAGTTCGCGTTCCAGCAGCCAAATGTCGCCTGCGAGGTTAACGGGCCCGGCTTTGTCTACTACTTGGACGCCCGGGTGTTTGAGGTCGTCGGTGCGGTAGACGTTGAGGGCTTCTTCTTCTTTACTGTAGTGATATTTTTCTGTAAGTTCCAAGAGCCCGACAAATTTGCCCGCCGGCGAGTCGAGGCGCACTAAAGTGCCTTCTTTGAGGGAGTCGGCGACTGCTTGGGAGACCGAGAGGGTGATGGGAACCGACCACGGAAGGCCGTTGGAGAGGCGCATTTGTTTAACGACCGATCGATAATCAGCTTCGTTCATGAACCCTTTGAGGGGACTCAGGGCGCCGATGCCGATCATTTGCAGGTCAGAGATCGATCGATCTGAAAGCTGGACTCGCGGCAGGGACTCTGCTTTGTCGAAAAATTCTTGTCTTTGGTCTAGTGTGGCAATGCGGTTGACCAGGATGCCGCCGTGAGGGGCAATGCGGTCTGAATGCTGGCTCATGTCGATTCGGGATTTTAGATTTAAGATGTTGGACTTTAGCTGCCAGACTATATCGTACCAAAGTATTGTTACCATTAATTAACTTTCCTACCAAAAGCCGGCGCACATAGTTGTGATTTTTGCTATTAACCTTAATTTATTTCGCCACTCATGACAGTTTATAATTTATTAGTGAAATGATAAATTCATGATGAAAAAAGCATTCATAATTGATTTTTTCCCAAACTTAAAGTATTCTAAAATCCTAAATTCTGACCTTTTATTCAGCTATTTCTGCGCCGAAATAGATGAATTTAGCGAACAACCAATAACTCGCAACTTCTCTTGTCTGTATTACGCCCTATAAGCAGTCCATTTTGTGGATTCTCAACTCCCCAAAAATAGCTTATTTGAAAATTTTAATTATGCTAATGACTTACGCATAAACACCATATATAGCGTTTATGAGGCTCCTAAACTACAAGCCGCTAAAGGGTGATTGCCCCGCCTGCTATAATCCAAAACAATCTGGACCCTAACTGACTAAAAATACGATAGGCTGTCTTGAAAGCCACTTAAACTAAAGTCATAGCAATCGAAGGATTGCGAAGTTCTTCGGTTAAATAGTTACCGAGTAAGTTGTACTTAATTTAATAAACAGTCTGGTGAGTTTGCCGCGCTAAATGCTTCAACCTTACCCAGACAAAAATAGCACAGCTAATATGATTTCTTTGAATGCGAGCTTTTCGACATTGACACTTGTCAATTCCCGTTAACTATTTAATTTCTCGATGAAACTCCTCAACCTTCCATCTCAGGCCACACTCTTTTTGTACAACCTCAGTAGAATCTTGAGCTTTATCGTTTGTGGCAATAAAGTCCGTGCGGTCGGTAGAAACCTCTACCCGGAATAATTTCACTTTTTTATTTTGAGGAGATTTTTTAATTTTGATTAATTTCCCGCTTTTTTATTCTTCTTTACTCCAACTTAGATTTTCTATCCTTTGATAAGGGTTGACTCCATCAGTATCATCTACCAGCCGATTTTTTTTAAGCGGACAATAGTAGATTTTTCCTAGTTCGTCTATGAATTTCATTAAATCTGAGGTGGCATACCAAGCATCCATTAAGACCGTGCTAAAGGGAATTTATTTATGATATTTTAAATTATTCAGCAGATCCTTAACACGATCCAGCTTAGACTTTCCATCCGATTCTGGAGCGTAAATCCGGTAATCAATTATCCAAAACTCCTGAGTTTCTCGATTAACATATACACAGTTAACTAGCCCAATGCCCTCGATAACTCGATGTTCATTACCACTATATTGGCGACGAGAAATTTCGATTTCTTTAGAATAACTTTTATCTAAAACTGTATCATCAAAAATTACGGCAGCTTTTTCAGATATCAAGACAAAGGTTTTTTACATTTTCCCAGATTAGGTGAGGAGTTAATTTTTCCCTCCTTAAATAACGATTTATCGTATAATGGCTGCACTTTTTTAAGTAGTCAGCTAGATTGGTAATTGTATAATTAACCTGACTGCGAGCGTAAATATTGGCAATAGTCTAGCTTGGTAAATCCCATACAGCTTACCCCTTTTTTATGCCTCCACTATAAAATAATTTCTCTAAAAAATCTATTGACTCTACCTCTCTTAGAATTGAAATTTCTCATGTAAAACTCAAGATAGTTAATTTTATATTATCGCTCTATCCAATGGGTATTTCTCAACCCGGTACGCTATATCTAGTGGTGGTGCGTAAGTCCTGAATAGAAAAAACTAAGTCGTCTCTACTCCGTTCCGCTTTCAAGCGCGAACAAAGTATTGCCAATTAGGGCGGTAAATAAATCGACGGCAAAGTCGATCGGAATCCCCTTCAAATCTATGACTTTTATTTCTCTACAATCAGATCGGGCATGGCAATCAAGCAATTTAGTCCCGGGCCCCCCAGATTCATTCCTTCGCAGACTCAGGACAGGAGTAATTATCCCATCCCAAATCCCAAATCCCAAATCTAAAATCGGCTGACCATTTTTTCATGAATCATCTTCATCTGTGACAGTTCTTGCCGCAGTCCCTGCGGTAGAGGAATTTTCACAGCTTCCAGCATACTTTGAATCCGATGTCTCCAATCGTGACGGGCTAAACTTTCAACATAGTTGCGTTTGTATATAGAATTAAGCCTCCCCTCGTCCTGTAAAAGTTCATTAATGAATTCAACACTTTTGTGCGGGTCATCGGGCAACTCAATAGTAGCATCTTCCCAATTCATCAACTCATCCATTAGATGTGTAGTTGGACGCTTCCCAACTATCGCACCGCCAGTCGCAGCACCATAAAACCAACGCAGTGTAATAAACGAGTAAGGAAACCGACGCATACCAGGATAGAGCGTGTCAAATGCCAAGGTGAGTTTGCTATGTCTGAGAATGTGAAATAGCAGCAGAGTATCTGGCTCGTCTCTACGCATTTCGTAAGGCAATTTCGGAAATTCCTCTGCTGTTCTGGGCGTAGATTTATAGTAAATTTGTTCGGAACCAGGTTGATTGAATTTATTTAGAAACACAGTGTCATAGTGTGAAGGTATCCGCCCGAAGCTTGTTAAATCTATTGAACGCTTGAGTTGACACGAACCCTGAGCGAGAACATCAGCAGCAAAAGGGATCAGCGATACTGGTATACCAAAACGTTTTTTCAGTTCATCTATAATTTCTGGAAGTGCAACGAATAAATGATCTAAATGATAGACATTTTTTGAATAAATTTCCGGTGCCCAAGAATCGAAAATATAAGCGACGACAACATCAAAACGCTCCCTCCACTTAGGTATACTTGAGAGTAGTTCCAGATCGCCTCCTGATAGACCAATCATCAGTAAAACATTTGGTTTGTCCGACAATTGAGGTAAAAGTGGTAAATTATATAAACCTGTAGTAGACTTAACGGCTTTAAGGACTATTCGAGCAGCTAGCGGATAAAGTGTGGATGACCACTGGACTACCTCGCGGGCAGATGGTACCAAAAGTTGTGCGTTACAGGTTCGTACAACAATATTTTCTAATTCAAAAACAGGATCCCAGGATACATTTGAGACTAAAGCCCGTGAAGAAAGTACAAAAATATTCATAGCTCGATTTTAATTTTATTAAATGATCCCGCACATTATACCAAAGACGAGGGGACTAGGGTAAATTCAATAGTTCTGGACGCAACAGTCCTATGGATAGAGGCAACCACGGAGGGATTGCCCCTACAAAAAGCTATATGTAGAGGCTTTGCGTAAGTCCTGTTTAATTAAATTTGAAATGCCAATTCCCCTGAATCTACTTCCCAATTTACCTAGCTACTAGCTAGCAAATCTAGCCGATCGCACTTATGGCAGCACTTGGAGTGGATAAATTTATCCCTAATCAGGAAAAACAATAACACATCTATGGTTTCACTGTCAATATTGATGATGATTTTTTAACAATATCTATTTTGCCGCTGAGTCATGCTCACCTCTAGAAAGAGCGGGTTGATAAATGCTAAAGTCTCTAGGATTTATAAACCTTTTCCTTATTCCTCTTTCCCCTTCCCCTCCCCCTTCTTGAGACTAAACATTTAACCATTCCAGGAGTACCCTGGGGGCCGGCAACAAAATCATTAACAAAAGCCCGATCGCCATTAGCCCCAAAAAATCCCGCCGGTCGTCCAATTCGCTAACATCATTCAGCGCAGGTTCGTCGTTTAGTGGCGTGAAAAACAAAATAATCGCCCACAGCAGCAAACCCTGTTCCAAAAAAGAAAGCAGCAACATACAAAGTCTAGCAAATTGCCCGATCGCCATACTCGCTCGCTGGCCGAACATCGCGTGTACGATGTGCCCGCCGTCGAGTTGTCCCACTGGCATCAAATTAAACGCCGTCACGATCAAACCTAAATAACCCGCCACCGCTACGGGATGCAAATTGATCGCAGTTTCCGCATTCAAAGCACCGCCCAAGGTTAACTTGCTCAAGAGAGTCATCAGCAGCGAAAAATTCGGTTTGAAAGACTCAAAATTTAACATTCCAGACTTGTCTGACAGCGGTACAAGAGTCGAATGATCCAAACCCCAAATTAATAATGGCACTGCCGCAACTAAACCCGCCAGGGGCCCGGCAATACTAACATCAAATAAAGCTCGGCGGTTGGGAATTGGACTCCGTATTTGAATGAAGGCCCCAAAAGTTCCCAAGAAAAAAGGAATCGGAATAAAATAAGGCAAAGTCGTGCGAATTTGGTAAAATCTGGCAGCTAAATAGTGACCTAATTCGTGAATTCCCAAAAATGTAATTAGAGCCAGCGAGTAAGACAAACCCTGCAGCAACATTGATGGGTTGGACTGCAAAGCTTGTTCAGTAACTCCGGCAAGTCGCGCCCCCACAAGCGTAGTCGTAAACACCGTGATCAGCAGCAAAGCTAATGCGAAAAATGGCCGGGTTACAGATTCGGTTTTGACAGGAGTTTCCCCTGATTGGTGGCTGGGATTGGGAACTATAGCAAAAAAAGGTTGACCGCTCAAGCTGTTTTGAAATACTACTAAAAAGCGATCGCCAAAAAGCCTCTCCACATTCTCCCGAATCGCCTGATAAGCAGCCTCGGGGTTCGTCCGCAACTGTCCGCGACAAATTACAGCCTGCGGCCGAAATTCCAAATCTCGCAAAAAGTAAATTGACCAAGGAAAACAATCGCGCAAACTCGCTTCTTCTTCTTGATTGATCGGGCGCACGGGCGGTTTTGGCTTTACAGGTTCAGTCGCAGAGTCTGCTACCTGCTCAACAGTTTCGGCGGTAATTCTCTTGCGCCCCAACTGTACCAAAAACCAATACAAAAAAGGGCAAACCAGAAAAGGTATAATTACCAACTCCGGCGGTACAGTTTTGCTCGTGCCGTAAACTAAAATCCAACCACTCCAAATCAGGGCGGGCGCCATCATTACCAGCCACAGCAGCCATACCGGAGTTCGGGTGATGCGGCTAGTGCCGTTCTGCAACAAGTAGTACGATATCAGCCCCAATACGAACAACCATAGTAAAAAGAACATAATATTTATCCCATTCCCTTCTGAAATACTTCCTTGAAACAACAGAGTTCAGTCTCCAAACAACCCAGGCCCGTGCTCGACAATATCCTTGCTTTCCCGCCTAACCGGGATACCCTGGGTGCAACAGCCTATTTCATTGTAGAAAACCAAACTAACATCCTGGTGGATTGTCCCGCTTGGGATGAGATTAACCAAACATTTTTGCGGGAACACGGCGGCGTGCGACTGCTGTTTTTGACCCACCGTGGCGCTATCGCCAGGGCGCGGGAGATTCAGCAAGCCACGGGGTGCGAGATCCTGATTCAAGAGCAGGAAGCTTATTTACTGCCGGGTTTGAAGGTGACGGTTTTTGAGCGAGAATTTGTTGTGAGCGATGGAATGAAAGCATTTTGGACTCCTGGTCATTCTCCTGGTTCCTCTTGCCTTTATCATAGTGGCAGCGGTGGAGTGCTGTTTTCGGGTAGGCACTTGCTCCCCAACCGAGAAGCCGCCCCAGTACCGCTGTGGACGCCAAAAACTTTTCACTGGCCCAGGCAAATTAACAGCGTGAAGTCAATTATCGATCGATTTTCACCGGAAACTTTACAGTATATTTGTCCCGGTGCAAATACTGGTTTTTTGCGGGGAAAAGGATCGATCGATCGAGCTTTTGAGCAATTAGCCAATCTGGATTTAGCTGTTTGTTTGCAGTCAAAACCTGAACCATAAATGTATGCTGCCACATCAAAAAATGATCTGACGCGCTAATTATAGCGGTAAGGTGCGCCCTTACGCACCCTACATAATTCTTCAGTCTCTTAGAGAGGAAGTTCGTTGGTGAAGTAGCGGTTTCAACCGCCGATTCTTACCTTGGAAAAAACTGTGGAAAAAACCGAAAAAGAAAAAATGCTCGCCGGCGAATTGTATTTAGCTGCTGATGAGCAATTAATTTTAGAGCGCCAGCGAGCCCGCCGCCTCGCCAGAACCTACAATTCTACCCGCGAAGATGAACCAGACAAACGGTTAGAAATTCTCGCAGAATGGTTCGGTGCAGTTGGCCCAAAAGTTGAAATCGAGCCACCTTTCTACTGCGACTACGGCAGTAATATTTATGCGGGAAACGGATTGTATATGAATTTTGGTTGCGTGATTCTCGACTGCAATCGAGTTAACATTGGCGAAAATTTACTGTGTGGGCCCAACGTACAAATTTACACCGCTCTTCACCCCACAGACCCGGAAATAAGGCTTTCTGGCCAAGAACTCGCCGCTGAAATTAATATTGGCAATAATGTTTGGATTGGCGGCGGCAGTATTATTTGTCCAGGAGTCACTATTGGCGACAATAGCACGATCGGCGCAGGCAGTGTTGTGGTCAAAGATATTCCCGCAAACGTCGTGGCGGCGGGGAATTCTTGCCGAATCATCCGGCATCTACCTTGATGTGGTACGATCGACACACTCGTGCGATCGGCTCTTTGGAGCTTAAGCCAAAAATTTTAGCTATTAGAACAGCCGGTTTGAGATTTTTTAGGTAAAATCCCCAAAAAAAACGCTGGAGAAAATCTAAAATCTCAAATCTAAAATCGCTTAATTTCTCGTTCCCGGTTTCCACACTACCAAGCTTTTCTTATGACGACTGCAACAGTTTATCCCAACGCTCCTGATCTCTGCACCGACGACTACATAGCAGTCGGTGTAGCTACCTGCTTCATTAAAGAAGAAGGCGAAGTTTTTGAAGTGCAAGTAATCGAAGCTATTCCCTCAGCAGCTTTGGAAGCAATTTTGAAGGGAATTCCCACATCTTATTTAATGATTTGCGGGACGACTTTGGGAGCAGTGCTCGACGGCGAAACACCCAAAATGTTGCCAGAATTCCCGACATCAGCTCAGTTTAGCGAAGAATTTGGCTTTCGGGCGATCGCTGCTGCCCGCACTTACAAAATCCGCCCCCAAGCTCAACTTCACATTCCCTTGGGAACAGTTCGCAACGACTTTACTTATTCCTTAGAACGCAAAAGAGTGCTCAACTCCGAGCGCGTCATTCGCACGGAAGACAATGTGAAACAGCACGAACACACTCACAAGGTTCTTTAAACAAATCCCGCAACTGGGGCAATTTAACAGTGCCTCAGCCAGCGGCTGCACCGAAAATACTTTTGATTGTTGAGATAGAAATTCAAAAATCAACAAGTTTTTCCCTCATTAATAATGAACGAAAAACTTTTAATATTTCGTTATTAAGCAATACTGCGGACAGTTTTTGATTACCAAGTAACTGTATAATAAGGGTTTCAAGACAATTCGGAAATAGAACTATCAACGGAATATCTAGGGTTTCAGAGTAGGAAATAAAAGCAGTCTGGACTATTGATTAAGACACACACCAAACATCTCAACCTAAAAATTCTACTGCTCACATCACCTAAATAACATCAATTATTAACGACTGTAAAAAAAAATTAAGTAGTTGATGATTTTTTTTAAGAAATCAAAAATGTGGTATGATATTATTCCTGTTTAACAAAGTGATATCAAATCGGTAGCCTCGGAATTAATATTACCCACCGCTTTCGACACGGCAGTGCCGTGTCCCTACAATTAATCTGGGTATGGAAACGGCACTGCCGTGTCCTTTATATCATAAGGAGTGCAACCGGAAACGATAGGAGCCGCTCGGGGGAAAAAATTAAAAAATCCCCGCGATTATTGAATGCTAGTAGTTTAATACTACTGGCCGGCGGGCGAGTAGATCGTAGGTGAGCTAAGGATTTCAATCTCACAAATTGGTCAAACCATGCGAAGCTTTGCGAGAGTAAAGTGGTGGAAATTAACTCGACTATTGCCAGCGGGATTAAAGGGCGAATACCATCTTGGGTACCAAACTGCGCTCTTAATTTTGGGGGTCACAATTCTGGCAGCTAGCATTACTGGTTGTATCAGCTATCAAAGTGTTCGTCGCTTGATTATCACCAAAAGCGAGCGAAATGCTTTGTTAGAAGTTAGGGAGCGCGCCAACAATATCGATCGCTGGCTCGGCACTAGAAAGGCTGAGATCGAAATCCTCGCCAATACTACTCCCGTTCGTTCGATGAATTGGTCAGTGGCAGCGCCTTATTTAAAATCGCAAGTAAATCGACTGCAAGAATTCCAGCACTTCGCATTAATTGCTCCCGACGGTTCTTATTTCACCACAAAAGTGGGCCGAGCGTTGATTAATGTGAGCGATCGCCAACACTTTAAAAAGGCAATGGCTGGGGAAGTCTATGTTTCCGATCCTACCATTTCTCGCACGCTCAAAGGACAAAGTATTGTTCCCATTTCGGCTCCGGTGTGGTCAAGTTCGGCAAATTCTCTTGATAAAAAAGCACAAAAGCCGATCGGAGTAATGAACGGCGTCATTAGCATTGACCGCATTGCCCAAGTAGTAAGAAAGCTGGAATATGCCCCCGGAACTTACGCTTTTGTTCTCAATTCTCAAGGAGTGCCGATTGTGCATCCCGACGCTCGGTTAATGGGAAATATCGACAAGCCGGCTCCGACTCTTTTAGAGTCCGCAGATGCTAATTTGGCGAATGTAGCCCGGGAGATGGTTTATCAAAAAACGGGCATTTCGCTGACTAAAATCAACGACACCAAAGTTTATGTTGCCTATCTTCCATTAGAACAAGCTGAATGGTCGATCGCCCTCGTAATTCCCCGCGACAATCTCGAAAAAGAACTTTTTCCTTTCAAGATACTAGCAGTAACCGCCGGCGTACTTGTCGCCGCAGCTATTTTCGCAGCAATTGTGGCGCTCAAGCTGTTTGCCCTAAATTGCATTCGCAGTCGCACAGAAGGCCTTCTCCACCGCTTGACAGGCCGCATTCGCGCTTGCTTGCACCTCGATCGCATCCTCCAAACTACAGTAGACGAACTCGGTACTTTACTGAAGCTCGATCGAGCAATTTTCGCATGGTACGACCCCCGACAAGATACTTTAGAATTTGGCTGGGAATATTGCCGGGAAGGTTTGCCGGGGCGCTTGGGAATCTTTGGTGTTGCAGGAGGGCCCTCTGGAGATTTAGCTGCACGGCTTCACCGCTGCGAAACGATACTGCTGCATAAAACCGCCGCCCCGGATGCCACAGCGTCTGAGGAACACGCCTATATCGAACTCACAAATAGTCACTACGCAGCAGTACCTGTACTAACTCAGAATCATCGGCTGGGATATCTGTTCGCCTGTGCAAACCGGCGGTTTGCGACTCCCGACGAGGTGGAAGTTTTGGAAGCAATTGCCGACTCGCTGGCGATCGCAATTTCCCAATCCCAACTCCACGGGCAAATTCAAGAAGAACTCAAACTTTTGGAAGAAGTATTAGCCAAACTCAGAATCACCGAAGAGCATTTAGTACAAAGCGAAAAAATTACAATGGTGGGTCAACTAGCCGCCGAAGTTGCCCAGGAAATTAATAACCCGATTAACTTTATTTACGGCCGCCTGATTCATCTAAACGATTATATCAAAGATTTGCTCCATATAATTCGCCTCTATCGAGAACAATATCCCCAACCTGTGCCACGAATTGCCAAAAAAATAGAGACTTGCGACCTAGATTTTATCAGCCAAGAGTTGCCGCAAATCCTCAATTTTTTGAAAATAGGAGCCGATGGCATTCGCCAGATAGTCCTGGCTTTGAGGAAATTTTCACTTCCTGACGAAGCCAACAAAGAACACGCCAACGTTAATGAGAGCATCGACAATATTTTGCTGTTGCTGGCTCACAGACTGGAGCAAAAAATATTAGTAGTCAAGGAATACCACAACCTGCCGCCAATTTTGTGTTATCCCGCTCAACTGAGTCAGGTATTCGCGAGTCTGATCTGCCATGCTATAGATGCAGTTAAAAGTATTGAAAACTCTGCTCAAATTATTACAATCAAAACCGATATTTTTGAGGATGATACAGGCAGGTTTATTGTTGTATCTATCGCCCACAATGGCTGTATAATTCCGCCGGAAATTCAACCCAGAATATTTGACCAGTTTGGCCATACTAAATCCTTTAAAAATTTTACAGGGTTGGAGCTGTCGGTGTGCTATAAAATTATTGTAGAATTGCACGGCGGCCGGCTGACAGTTGAATCTCCGGTTCAACCTCAAATTAAATCTCAAACTGGGGGCGGCGCTGAGTTTAGGGTAAAATTGCCGATCGTTTGATATCGCATTTTGCCACCAGGGAAACCCGTCGCAAATCTTGCCAGCAAGCTCCGCGAAAAGCTTAATGTGGCTTCACAGTCAAGACTTTAGTCCTCATCAAACGGAGGGCTGAAGTCCTCACTACAAACCTAACGATCATTTGTTAACCTAAATTGCTATGATAGGATTAGGGAAATAATAAAGGTGCAACCACAGCAAACAACCAACCTGCCATTACCAAGACTTCGGCAACAATTAATAAAATATTTCTGTTCATTTTCAATTTAAGCATTTTCACATTAAGAGCGATCGACCAAAGAGCGAATTTTCTTCCACCAAGCCGCCGGCGAATCTTCCGGGCGATAGGCGGCATCAAACATCGACAAAATTAGTGGCAAACCCCCCACCTTCGCACTCATCAACAAGTGCATTGCCAGACAAAATATCAATACTACCCAACCAGAAGCGTGTAAATAATACCAAACCTGCGTCAATTCCCCAGCCGGCAGCCATTCTTCCTTAACCATACTGCCAGAAGCGATCGCCCAAGTCAGTGCCAGCAACATCAACGTATTCACAATCCGGTGCAAACTGTACCACCAAATCGGTTTTCCCAACTGCGTTAGTTTCCCAAAAGAATCCGGCTGCACCAAGCGTTTTTGACCTGGGTGGAAACTGTACAATGCAAAAGCCGGCATTATTCCTAACAGCAACATCTTGCCAAAAGTGCCGTGAATCCCGATAATATCTGCAATCTGAGGCACGGGGACTTTGCCAAACCGCCCATCGTAGGTGTTGTAAACCAGAAATGCGCTCAAAATTGCTAAAAGGGCGATCGCAGCGTTAACCCCATGCAGTAATCTGAGCAGCAATGGCTGGTAGGGTCTAGATGGCGGCATAGTCAATTCTGCTACTTGATAAATAATCTTTTAGAGAATACAGCTAACCGCTGATTTTTTCAACCCTCGCCAATTTTGAAATAAATGTGAGTCAAAAATGAATAGATTATGATAAAAACGAAATTATATCAAAATTTAGTGTAAACTAAAACAGTCAAGAGGAACACTTTATTTATAACACCTAACACTTTACAAAAATGGATGCAGCCACTACCATATTACTTTCCTTGGGACTAGCAGCAGATGCTTTTGCTGTCGCTGTTTCGAGCGGTTTAGCAATCAAACACATGAAAGTCAATAAAGCTTTAAAAATTGCCTTATTTTTCGGAGGTTTTCAAGCTTTAATGCCCGTAATAGGATGGTTGATAGGTCTTAGCTTTAGTTTTTTGATAACACCGATCGATCATTGGATCGCTTTTGGGCTTTTGAGTTTCATTGGCGGGAGAATGATTTACGAATCGCTGCAAAGCGAAGAATGCGAGAAAAAGTTCAATCCCTTAGATACGGGGACTTTAATAACGCTGTCGGTGGCGACGAGTATCGATGCCCTCGCAGTTGGGCTCGGATTTGCTGTCCTGAAAGATTCTATTGCTCCTGCGGTGACTGCGATCGGATTTATTACTTTCTTTTTAGCCTTTGCAGGGGTGTTTATCGGGCACAAGTGCGGCAACTTGTTTGCTAATAAAATTGAGATATTGGGAGGAGCAATTTTGATTTTCATTGGCAGCAGAATCTTGTTTCTGCACTTGACAGAAGTGCCATTAGTTATCGGTAATTAGTCAGTAGTCAGTAGTTATTAGTGGAACAGTGACATCAGAGTCTCTGGTGACTCCAATTCCCAATTCCCAAAAAATGCTATAACAGCAATATTGCGTTAAAGGATAAAAATTCCGTGCTGAAACTTTACGGCGGAGCCCGCAGCCGGGCCTCAATTGTCAAGTGGTATCTAGAAGAAATAGCGGTTCCCTACGAATTCGTCATGCTGGATATGCAAGCAGGGGCACACTTGCAGCCAGAGTATCTCGAAATTAACCCGATCGGCAAAGTACCGGCAATTGTTGACGGAGATTTTAAACTTTGGGAATCCGGCGCAATTCTGCTGTATTTAGCTCAAAAATATGGTAAAATGCCAGACACTTTGGAGCAGCAAGCTCAAATCGTGCAGTGGATCACGTTTGCTAACGCCACCCTGGGGCCGGGAATATTTACAGAAGCAAGTCGCGATCGCGAAACTCCCAAGTTGTTAAAACCGTTAAATGAAATCTTCGAGAAACAGCCGTTTTTAATGGGTGATGAATTTGGCGTCGCCGACGCAGCAGTCGGGTCAATGTTGGCTTACATTCCGATGATGCTAAAACTAGACCTCAGTGCTTATCCGGCCGTTGTAGATTACATCAAGCGGATCACAGAAAGACCGGCTTTCAAAAGTGCCATCGGCGGTAGCTGAAGCCAGAAAGAAGAACGAAACAAAACTTAATACCTAAAAGCAGGGGCAATTTGTGAATTGCCCCTGCTTTTGATGAAATCAAACTTATCTAAATCCGACAGCCGCCTGCCAAACAAAAGCCAGCAGCAAGAAAAATACGGGAATGACCGGCAAAACATTAACCAAAGGCTCAAAAATCGAATAAGCTTCGGGCAGTTTTGCTAAGAGTAATGCAGCTTCCATGAATCAACCTACCTATCCAACAGAATTTTCATAATTGTCGCATATCTTTACCCAAGGCAATCATGATTGATCGACTCTCGGTGCAAGCCAGTAGGCAAACTCTTCAGTAAATCTATCGGCTAAAATCGCCTCCCGCATCCTCCCCGTAAAGCGAATCAACTCCGTCACATTGTGAAGCGCCAGCAAAGTATACCCCAGCACTTCGTTAGCCCGCGCCAAATGAGCCAAATAAGCCCGACTGAATTTTTGGCAGGTATAACAAGGACAAGACTCATCCAGCGGAGCAAAATCTTCCCGGAACCGAGCATTTTTCAAACTCCAGCGTTCCCCACCCACAAAAGCCGTCCCGTGGCGGGCCAGCCGAGTCGGAATCACGCAGTCAAACATATCTACGCCACTAGCCACCGCCAGCGCCATTTCCCGATAAGTCCCAATCCCCATCAAATAACGCGGTTTATTTGCCGGCAACAGAGGCGCAGTCACCTTCACAATCTCTGCGATCAAATCCCCCGATTCCCCGACACTAACGCCGCCGATGGCGTAGCCTGGTAAATCCAAATCTACCAACTGGTTCGCCGCGCGCGATCGCAAATCGGGAAAAACGCCCCCCTGGACGATTCCAAACAAAGCTTGATCCGGGCGCGAGTGAGCTTGAATGCAGCGTTGCAGCCAGCGGTAA
The DNA here is from genome assembly GCF_036704575.1 of Microcoleus sp. K5-D4. NCBI lineage: Bacteria > Bacillati > Cyanobacteriota > Cyanophyceae > Oscillatoriales > Microcoleaceae > Microcoleus > Microcoleus sp. K5-D4. The sequence continues at coordinate 6,839 of NZ_JAUBSD010000081.1, read as the reverse complement.
GTGCGATTTGTGGCAGCCTCCACCTCCTCCCGCGTAGCGGGGTAAGGGGGACACTCGTCAAAGGCCATAATCACATCAGCGCCCAACTCATTCTGAATTTCGATCGATCGTTCCGGCGTCAAATTAATCATGCGGCCATCGCGGGGAGAGCGAAAAGTCACCCCATTCTCAGAAATAGTCCGCATTTGGCTCAAGCTAAACACCTGAAAGCCACCCGAATCCGTCAGCATCGGGCCTGGCCAAGCCATAAATTTATGCAATCCGCCGGCGCCAGCGACAATTGCTTCCCCCGGCTGCAGGTGCAAGTGATAAGTATTTGCCAAAACCATTTGAGAACCCGCCGCCTCAAGATGTGCGGGTGTCAAAGTTTTGACATTAGCTAGCGTCCCCACTGGCATAAATTTAGGCGTTTCCACAACACCGTGGGGAGTGGCAAAAACCCCTGCACGCGCTTGGGTATGGCTGCAATTAGCCTGACATTTAAAAGAAAATTTCGCCTTGTCCTCAGTCATTAGTCCCCGATGCTCGTTAACCGCTACTCGGCCGTCCGTGTTATTTAATCTATTGTTGATGACATCGCGACAAAAAACTCACCACCGATGGCTAATGACTGACGATTAAAAGGGGGAATCATCTTCGTCCAATTGCAGATCCCAGTTGCCTGAGAGTACCTGATCGACAACCGCATCCAAAGCTGCAGCATTTAAATTCCGGGCGAATTGCTCTTGCAAAGGATTGGAGAGGGGAATTAACCGCAACTGCCGTCCATCTTGAATCAGGTCAAAATAAGCACCATCTTCAGGGGACTGTTTCAGTTCCAGGTAATCAAAACTATACACGTTCAAATAAAGCGCATGGTTGGCAATCAGGGTAGAACGGTGGGGGTTGGCGAAGACTTCGAGCACATAACCTTCCCCTTCGCTATAAATCTGGCCATCTTGTATGTGAAGGTAGCGGACACGTCCTAAATCAAACAGCAATCTTTTGATATCGCGTTTGTTGACGACAATCCCTGTATCGATGATGCAAGGAGCAACTACCCTGTTATTCAATTGATCGTGACTCATGTAGTAAAAGCCTCTGTTGTAGTATTTTCCCGTCTTGAACATCAGGGAGTTAGCTAGAATTCTTGGGAAGGGAAACGCGGATCTTGAGTTTAGTCATTTTAGATAGGGAGCTTTGGGATCGCTGCCGACAGAGGTTTTCCGGGGAAAAGAGCGGGCGACAGGAGGAATGCTCGATCCAAAAAACTAGGGTGTTACAGTCCAATTCTGGCACACACTAATCGATTGACAACTGCATACCAGATGAAAAATTTTCTATCTTATGGTGCATGATAAATGGGTTCGCTCTACGATCGACTTTTTCCGGAATCAAGGCGCTGCCATCGCAGCCGCAGTCGCTTTTTATACTTGTTTGCCGGTACCGGTGTCTTGGACTTTGGAGTTTCGGGGCATTGCCCGCTTGGCACCGGCGATCGGGCTTTTGATTGGGGGGATGGTGGGCCTGGCGGATGTTGGGTTGCAGTTGTTGGGAATGCCTGCTCTGACTCGATCGGCCTTGGTGGTAGTCTTGGGCATCGCCGTGACTGGCGGGCTGCACCTAGACGGGGCAATGGACGCGGCGGACGGGCTGGCTGTACCCGATCCCGTGCGTCGGCTGGAAGTCATGCGGGACAGCGTTACAGGAGCCTTTGGGGCGATGGCTGCGATCGCGATCGTGCTGCTGAAAACTGCCGCTCTCTCGGACTTAAATAACTATCGGTGGCTGGCTTTGATGGGTGTCGCCGGTTGGGGAAGGTGGGCCCAACTGGTGGCGATCGCCCGCTATCCCTATCTCCGGGCAGAGGGTAAGGGAGCTTTTCACAAAGAATCTATTTATTCTCCTTTTGATTTTATCCCAGGAGTGCTGTTGCTGCTGAGTTTGAGCGTGGTGCAAGTTGTCTTGGAGGGCGATCGGTGGCTGTTGGGGGTGGGGATGGCTTTGGGGGGAAGTGCGATCGGAATTTTTGCCGGAGCCTGGTTTAACCACCGTTTGGGCGGCCACACGGGCGATACTTACGGTGCCGTAGTCGAGTGGACGGAGGCTTTATTGCTGTGTCTTTTGGCGGCTTTGGAAGGGTAAGTTATGCCATGTTGCCATTGTTTGAGTGAAGACTTTAGTCCTCAATTTAGCAAATAACGACGGTTCTAGCAGGTGGAAATCCGCACTCATCGGGCAATCGTTTTCATCCTGTCTGCCTTCAAATGCCACCCTAGATTAGATACAGCAAACCTCAAACTTTAAAGAAAGCTATGGGATACTTTATTGCTGCGATCGTCCTCGGAATGTTAATTTGGGCTGGGTTCGAGATTGTCCAAACAATCCGCAATTGGGAAACGAATCCCGAAGAAACTACCAGCAAAATTCAAGCTGAAATGGTCAAAGAAACATATCGCGGTCAATTTGGTGGCGATGCGCTGGAGGGAGGGAGTCAGGCTGTCGGAAACGCACTCCACGCCGGCCACTGCGCCGCCGAATCTGCTCCAAGTGCGATCGGTCATGTGGTAGAAGGCTTGTTGCACGTGCTACACCATTAATATCGTGTCTGCTAGCGTAAGTTGTGCAAGTGTTTTTGATGCTGTAGGGGCTGGTTTTACGAATAATTTTTGACGCACACAAACAATCTCATAAACCCGCCCCCACACAACTAATAACCTATATCAACCTTGACTTTGAGCGAAGGGAAAAAATGTACATTGACGTTTACCGTTTAGAGAGAGGGGGCGGGTTTATGGGATGATTAGTTTTTGGCGTAGATGGTTGATAAAACCCGCCCCTAGGAGAGCGCACATTATACAAAAACCAACCAGCCGGACATGATATAACAACACAAAATGAATGGAAAATGCCACTGCAAATTTTCCATTCATTCTCACTTTTTAGGCTTTTGGCTCAACCCAAACCGTCATCCCCTCAACCCTCAAACCTTTGCCGCGAGTGCCGCAATATTGACCGTTAGCAGTAACAGGAGTATCGCCCACATTCTGAATGTGAGCCGTATAAAATACGTCATAATTATCAGCTTGCGGCCCTGTCAGGCGGGCGGCAAATCCCTCAATGCGCTTGGCTTTGCCCCGGAAACCGGCCAACTCCCCTTCAGAGATCCAAGCAGTATCGCCAACTCCTTCAACGTGAGCCATGTACTGCAAATTTAAACCGGCAACGGGAGGCTCTATTTTAATTTGAAATCCTTCCACGCGGCGGCCTTGAGCTTTAGTGCCCGCGTATTCTCGATCGCTAAAAGTTCGATCGCCAATTCCTTGAATGTGCGCCAACACTTTTAAACCCACAGGCGCCACTGTTTGCGAACTCGCAGACGGCGCGATCCAAACTTTGATGCCCTCTATTCTCAAAGCTTTGCCGCGAGTGCCGCAATATTCGCCGTTGGAGGACACGTCGGTGTCGCCAATATTCTGAATGTGAGCGCTATAAAATACGTCGTACTTATCAGCTTGCGGCCCGCTCAACCGCACCGCAAATCCCTCAATTCGTTTCGCTTGACCCCGAAAACCTGCCAATTCTCCTTCGCTGATCCAAGGAGTATCGCCAACCCCTTCGACGTGAGCCATGTACTCGACATTTAAACCGGGAATTGGGGGATCGATATTAATTTGAAATCCTTCGACACGACGCCCTTGAGCTTTAGTACCCGCGTATTCTTGAGCACCGAAAGTTCGATCGCCAATTCCCTGAATGTGCACCAAAACTTTGATTCCCAAACCGCCCTCTACTGCCACCGGTGGTTGAAGGTTCCGGGGTGCCCCAAAAACAATGTTCCCGGAACCGGTGGTCGGAAGAGACTTAGGTACTTCCACGCTGGGAACAATAATTACCTCGTGCATTGGGGCAGAAGGTGCGGGGGATTCCAAAATCTGGATCTGTGGCGCAACTGTAACTTGTTTCGGTACAACATTTCCTGACGGGATGACAATCACTTCTGGCAAAGGTTCGGCGCTGATTTTTTGTTCTGGCGCTGGTTTAAATGCGGGTTCGACTTTTGCAGGTGCTGCTTTTACCATCTCAGCAATGGTTAATTTGCCTCTGGAAATGGCTACGGCTATTTGTTTGCCAAAAGCGGCGCTGACTGTTTCTTCGAGGATGACCCACTGTTCGTCGTCTAATTTGTCTTGCTGTTCCACCAGGGCCAGCACTGCTGAAACTGGGTGTTTGCCGCTGACTAAGGATTCTGCGTCGGAATGCAGTTGGGTTGGGGTTGATTCGGAAATTGCGCGCTGCAGTTCGCGGGCTTTGGCATGAACTGATTGTAAGGGCGCGAAGTCGCTTTGTTCGCGGTGGGCGATCGCCAATACTCGATCGATCACTTTCAATGCTGCATCGCGAATTTCTGCTTTACCTTCAGAAGCTGCGGCAGTCTCGACTAAGTTTTGAATGTCTTTGAGAGAAGCAATTTCCCCCGGTGCGATCGCGGATTTGTTTGCTTCGAGAGCTTGTTTTTGGATAGCGGCAAAGTTGCGGCTGTAGGCTGCTACTTCTTGCAGCAAGCTGTCAGAGGGAGGAAGGCCCGAGTCTTGCAGTTGTTTTGCTGCCATTGACAGGCGATCGGCCAAATTAGCATAAGTTTCCGATAGTCGGGCTATTTGTTGTAGCAAATCTTTATGAGCTAGTTCCATATGTCTTGCCGTAAATATTTAACTTGCTGATTATAGACGTTGAGCGTCTTCTGAAGGTAGAAGGCAGTAGTCATTAGTCATTAGTCCGATGGAAGAAGAAAAATGCTCCCACTCTCCGACTCCCCCACTCGGACACTCTCCGACTCGCTCACCCAGACACCCGGACACTCTCCGACTCCCCACTATCCGACTCCTCCTCTGGCATCCCCCGCGTGATCGGCGTCACAACCGTGCAAATACTTAGTCACACTCTGCGACTCCGGCTGTCACGAGTGGCCCGTAACAATGTCACACCTATCGAGCAATAGCCGTCACTGCTGATTCTGTGAAAACAGTTGATACTGAGGCTTGAACCAATAAAATTCCCAAGTGTTATGGTACTAATTCGCGATCTCGCCCAGCAAGCTCTGGCTCTAGGCTATCTAACCCTTGAAGCCGAAAATCAACTGCGGCGGATGTTAACTACCACCAAGTATGACTTGGAAGACTTAAATGCTTTTATGGCTTTGCAACTAGCAGCTATGTCCGGAGGAGTGAAACAAGAGTCTCGCGAGCTTAAAAATTTTGAAATCTTTGGCGAGACAGCTTCCGAAACTTCCTGTTAGTAATTAGTTGGCTTTTGATTAGTTCAAATTTAGTAAGGGACATTCTTATCGTGCAGATTCGTGAAGTTGTAAAACAAGCTATTGCCGCTGGATATCTGAGTTTGGAAGCGGAAAATGAAATGCAGAATATTTTTTCCTCAGCCAAGTGTGATTTAGAAGATTTGAATGCTTTTATGAGCTTGCAGTTAGCTGCGATGGCGGGCCGCGTGAGGCAAGAGTCTTTGGAATTGATGAAAATGCCAACTTTTTCTGATAAAAATTAATTTTTTATTCAGCCATGGGGCGAGGTAAATATTAACTTTTTTCTTTTAAAAAAACGGGTAAAATTTAATTGTTTTGCTAATTTATATACTAATTAATTTAAAAAATATTGGTATTTTGGTTCACTGGGTGTTGAGCAAATTAACTAAAATTGAAAAAAATATTAAAATGAATATGTAAGTATATCGTGATGACTCCACTCGTCCAAGGTCAGGGTTGGATGACCCGACCCGTCAAGGCGTAGTTAAAGTGTTTGCTTCGTAACAGTTGAGCATTATTCTTGAAATGTTATGTATTGTTAACACACTATCAAATGGAGAAGATTTATCGATCGCCCCAAGCAGAGATTTCAAGCGTTTTAGCCACTTTGTAGGCGTTGCATAATTGCGGGATAATTTTGATTGTTTTTTTGTGGGATAGGCTCTCGTAGCCCGAAGGCGGGTATTTTCACAGCAGGGGGAACACCCCCAAATAATCATCCTCAAATTGTGTAACGCCCCTTGTTCACCTTCTTGACAGGTATGGCTGGGATGAGGGCAAACAATTTATGATCAGTGATTAACTGGACTGGGTAAGCTGTTGTGCCTTTAAATAGGGTATAATAAAAAATGAGTTTAGTCAATCTCTACAAAAATGCCAGCTAAAAACCATCTCAATCCACAACAAATAGAGAAACTACAAAAAGCCTTGAAAGAGGAAGAAAAGGCAAATATTAGAGAAAGAATTCTAATTTTATTATTGCTCAATGACGGTAAGACACAATCTAAAATTGCTGATTTTTTGGGTTGCTCAGTTAACAAAGTATCTTATTGGTGTGTCAAGGGAGACCCAGACAATCTAGAAAGTCTAATTGATGAGAGGATGAAGGGAAATCACAAAAAAGCCACAGATAAATATATAGATATATTATTAGAAACTATAGAAAAAGAGCCTCAAGAATTAGGATATGATTTTGGACGATGGACAGCGCAGAGATTAGCAAAATACTTAGAAGAATCCACAGGCATAAAATTAAGTGGAGGACAAGTTCGGAGGATATTAAAGCAAAAAAAGTATGTTTACATCTGGGCTAAGTATAGCCTAGAGTCCAAGAGAAATCCTGAAAAAAGAACAGCGTTTAAAATAAAGATAGCGGAATATTTAAAAATAGAAAAAGAAACACCAGAACGATTACAGGTATGGTTTTGGGACGAGAGTGGATTTAGTTTAAGAGTCACCCGAAGCTGGGGGGGTGACAAAGATGCCTAAGAGATAGACCGAATCAGGGTTGCAGCCCGCATACCTTGTTGGTAAAAGCGGC